>JACVCA010000012.1 GCA_016742295.1 Alphaproteobacteria bacterium
TTTTTAAGTATTTTGAAATGTCCCTGGGTTAAACAAGGCTATTTTTTAGTTGAAACTAATCTTCTTTATTACCAGCAGTCCCAAATAACCTATACCACCTTATGGCAATAGTATTGCCCACATTGCAGAAGCTTTGGAAGCTTGAAGAGATGAGGCTTTTTATGGGCCGCACAATAAAAGTTTTTACGGGCGAAAGTTGGAAAAAGTGATAAAGACCTGCTGTTGTCAAGGGAATAGTTAAGCTCGAAGGGAAAGTAGTATGCTTGTCAAATATTCCCATATCCTCATCTTTTATATAAGTGGGAACCAGCATATTACCATAGAATCTTTTATCGGTCGTAGGTTCAAAGTGGTCTGTTTGCCAAGCTAAGTAGCTAACACTTATATAACAGAGTGCAAGAACAAAATTTTTTAAATCGGTGCTAAGCAATGCATTGGCTTCTTGTTGATAAGTGTGTGTATGAGGGGTTCTTAGGCGTATGTCTTGGATCCCTTGCCCAATATCATCCAATTTTTGATTAAGGTCAGAAAAAAGGCGCTCTGAAATAGATACAGTAATGCGGTCATCCTCTCCCTTTTCATCATCACAAGAAAATCCAATAGAATTGGCAAAAATAAATGCGGATAAAAAAATAGACGAAAAGTAGAATAGTTTATTCATATATCACCTTTTTAATATGTTTAATAATCTTCATTTCGTTAGTAAGTCTTTAGGCTAAAGTAAACCCCCGATACTTTAAAATATGTCGACAAAGCAATAATTGTCAATATGGTATAAAAATTGACAATTTGATGAAGGATAAAGAGATGACATTTAGCGTGACTTTCATGGTATTCATCCCTAAAGTAAAGGCGTTTGGTTCCCGAGATGGAAAATTTAAAAGGCATGGATGAAAGTGGCGGATTTTAAAGATACAGTTTTTTTACCTAAGACATCATTTTCTATGCGGGCGAATCTTTCAGAGCTTGAACCCAAAATTCTGAAAAAATGGTCGGAGATGAATCTCTACCAACAGATGTCTAGGCTTCGTCAAGGTAAGCCAAAATTTATTCTTCATGACGGGCCGCCTTTTGCAAATGGACACCTCCACATTGGTCATGCCCTCAATAAGATTTTAAAAGATATCATTAACCGCACTCAGCATTTCTTAGGAGCTCAAGTGGCTTATGTGCCGGGCTGGGATTGTCATGGTTTGCCGATTGAGTGGAAGATTGAAGAAAAATATCGCGCGGAAGGGAAAGATAAAAGAGATGTCTCTTTAAAGGATTTTCGAAAGGAATGTCGGAATTTTGCAGCCCATTGGGTTACTATTCAATCAGAAGAATTTCAGCGCATGGGAGTTTTAGGGGATTGGAATCATCCTTATTTAACTATGGATCATCAAGCCGAAGCGCAGATTGTACGTGAACTGGGTAAATTCTTAATCAACGGCACTCTCTATAAAGGCGAAAGGCCTATGATGTGGTCTGTGGTTGAGCAGACTGTCTTGGCCGAAGCAGAAATTGAGTATCAAGATCATACTTCGTCTTCAATCTATGTACGTTTTCCCATTCAATATTCACCCCTTAAAGACTGTGAAGGGGGGGCTGCGATTATTTGGACAACCACACCCTGGACGTTGCCTGGTAATCGGGCGGTTGCCTATGGAGTAGACATCCAATATGCATGTATCGAAGTTCTAGAGATTGCTCAAGGGTCTTTGAGTGTCCCAGGAGAAAAGCTTTTGCTTGCCCAAGATCTGCTGGAAACGGTGTGTAGCACCCTTGGTATTCTTAATTACAAAGTGCTGAAAACCTATCCAGGTAGCGCGCTAAAAGGTACAATCTGCTCTCATCCTTTTAAAGGTCAAGGTTATGACTTTGGTGTCCCCTTGTTGGCTGGTGATCATGTTCTCACAGATGCAGGGACAGGACTTGTGCATACAGCGCCGGGTCACGGGCTCGAAGATTTTCAGGTCGGTAAAGTTTATGGTCTTGAAATACCTAAAACAGTTGCAGGTGACGGGACATTTTATGCTCATATTCCTCTTTTTGCAGGCGAACATATTTATAAAGTAAACCCCCATATAATAGAAGTGCTTAAGCAGGTTGGAAGTTTACTTTTAGAACGTAAAATACAACATAGTTATCCACATTCTTGGCGTTCAAAAGCCCCACTCATTTATCGGACAACACCCCAGTGGTTTATTTCGATGGAAAGCAATGGTTTACGTAACAAAGCTTTAGAGGCCATTACCCAGGTAAAGTGGGTGCCTGAGATGTCACGCCGTCGCATTGAAGCGATGATTGAAAATCGCCCGGATTGGTGCATTTCTCGTCAGCGGACTTGGGGGGTGCCGATACCCATTTTTATATGTAAGAAAAGTGGGGAACCTCTGCGCGATAAGAAGGTGCATGAACGGATTGTTGCAGTCATTGAAAAAGAAGGTTCTGATGCCTGGTTTATGCATGATCCTGAAGAGTTCTTGGCACCCGATTATGCGGCTGAAGATTATGAACAAGTTCAAGATATTATCGATGTATGGTTTGAGTCAGGCAGTACCCATAGTTTTGTGCTGGAAAATCGTGAAGATTTAAATTGGCCAGCGTCACTTTATCTTGAAGGGTCAGATCAGCATCGTGGGTGGTTTCAAACTTCTCTTCTCGAGGCCTGTGCAACACGAGGGGCTGCTCCTTTTAAAAAAGTCCTGACCCATGGTTTTGTTCTCGATGAACAGGGTCATAAGATGTCAAAGTCGGTCGGCAATATCGTGGCCCCTGTTAAAATTGCTCAGGAGATGGGAATTGAAATTTTACGCCTATGGGTTGTGGGAAGTGATTATTTTCAAGACTTGCGGATTGGACCCGAGATTCTCAAGCATCAGCAAGATCTTTATAGGCGTTTGCGGAATACTTTGAAGTATCTTATCGGGGCATTAGATGGATTTGATGATACGGAAAGACGCACAGATGTGGAAGATTTTCCTGATCTTGAGCGGTGGGTCTTACATCGACTCTATGAAATGGATCAAGAAATGCGTTTAGCGGCAAGCAATTTTCAGCTACAACATTTCTTTTCTTTATTGCATGCATTTTGCGCATCTGACCTTTCAGCATTTTACCTCGATGTGCGTAAAGATGTTTTATACTGTGAAGATAAAAGTCACTTAATCCGCAGAGCAATGCGCACAACATTTGATCATATCTTCAATTGTTTAGCAGTTTGGCTCGCGCCAGTATTATGTTTTACAGCAGAAGAAGCGTGGCTTGCACGCTACCAAGATGAAAATGCAAGTGTTCATTTACAAAGTTTCCCCGAAATCCCTGCTAATTGGAGAAATGAGGCTTTAGCTAAAAAGTTTATTGATGTCCGAGCTATACGTCGTGTGATAACAGGAGCGCTTGAATTGGCACGTACAGAAGGTAAAATTGGTTCCAGTCTCCAAGCTTTTGTTAAAGTATATGATCCTCAACAACGGCTTCATCAGGATATCAATTGGGAAGATTTAGCCATAACTTCAGGCTTAGAGATATGTTTTGATCTGGCACCTTCAGAAGCATTTATTGCTGAAGATCTTCCTGAAATCGGAATTGTTGTACAGGCAGCAATTGGCAAAAAATGTAAACGGGGTTGGAAAGGGTTGCAAGAAGTTGGCGAGGATGCCCGTTATCGGGAACTTTGTAGGCGGTGTAGTGATGTTGTTTCGTTCATTTAAAGGAATTCAAGTATGAATAAAAAAATATTTAGCCTCGGCATTTTTGTAGCTTTGATAGTTATTGGTTTAGATCAATTGACAAAATTAGCAATTTTGAACTATTTTAAGGGGGCTTCTGAGATCGTCCCTGTGACCTCATTTTTTAATCTTTTGTTGACATGGAATAAGGGCGTAAGCTTTGGAATATTTAATTCAGGAGCTGAAGTTACCGTCCTTGTATTGACCATTTTTCCGATCTTGGTGACGATGTTGCTTATGGTATGGTTGTGGCAAACGACCACTAAATTGCTGGCACTTGGATTAGGTCTTATTATGGGTGGCGCTTTAGGGAATATTATTGATCGGGTCCGTTTTGGAGGGGTTATTGATTTTTTAGACTTTTATGTCTTAAATCACCATTGGCCTGCTTTTAATGTTGCCGATAGTGCGATCGTTCTAGGGGTAGTTTTGCTCTTGACTGAGAGTTGGTCTTCAAAATCAGAAGTATCAAAAAAATAGATTTAAAAATGAGGTTAATAATGTCCTTTCAAAAAAACTATCCTTTAAATTCAATGTATTTTTTGACTTTAATTGGTTTGACTTTAACAGGATGTGATACAACCCGAGAAGCTCTGGGACTTAAGCGGAATCAGCCAGATGAGTTTACGGTACTGCAAACAGCTCCTCTGACCCTTCCGCCAAACTTTAACGACCTGCCGACACCTGAGCCTGGGGCAGATCGTCCTCAAGAATCTTCTTCAAGAGAAAAAGCTCGTCAAGCTTTGTTGGAAAATACAGAACTTAACCAAGACTCTGAAGAGTATGAGGCTTCAGGAGGAGAAACTGCAATATTAGATAAAGTTGGTGCGCAAGAAGCTTTACCTAATATACGACAAATAGTTGATAAAGAGGCAAATGTAGAAAGTAAAGAGCAAGAGTCCTTTATCAAAAATATTACCTCTTTTGGAAAGAAAAAACCGGGTAAAGTGATTGATCCGGTTGAAGAAAATAAAGAGCTTAATAAACAAGGCAAGTCTGCTATAACCCATTAATTTAAAGGCAAATATTATGGTCTTCACCCAATCATTAAAGGCATTCTATAGAATTATTCTCATGGCCTTCCTCTGGAATAATGCTTGTGAGGCTAAGGAAACAGGCATTTTTCATCCACAAACTTTTACATTAGAAAATGGACTTCAGGTAATAGTTATTACCAATCCGCGTGCTCCTGTCATTACCCAAATGCTATATTATAAAGTTGGCAGTATAGATGATCCGATTGGAAAATCGGGCCTTGCGCATTTTTTGGAACATTTGATGTTCAAAGGAACTTCCCAGGTGCCGGCAGGTGACTTTATGGAGGCTATTACGAAAATAGGCGGGGAACAAAATGCAGTTACAACTTTTGATTATACCTATTACTATCAAAACGTCTCGGCGGACCATCTTGAGCTCATCATAAAATTAGAAGCTGATCGTATGACAAACTTGGCGCTCTTACCTAATCTTGTTGAAAATGAACGCAAAGTTATATTAGAGGAACGTCGTTTACGTACCGATAATAAACCCGCCTCTATACTTAGCGAGGCAGTCAATAAAGCGTTTTATTGGCATCATCCCTATGGCCGCCCGCCAATTGGTTGGGAGCATGAAATGAAAACGCTGACCCAGGAGGATGCCAAAGCTTTTTATAAATCTTGGTATGCTCCAAATAATGCAATTTTAATTTTTGCAGGCGATGTGACAGTTGCACAATTAAAACCCTTAGTTGAAAAGTATTATGGTAAGATTCCAAGGAGTGAACTGCCCTTAAGATCGCACGTTCAAGAACCTATTCACCGAGACGTGGCTGAGCGGCTCAGCTTATTCAGTCCTCTGGTGGATTATTTTTCTTGGGAGCGTCATTATCCAGCTCCAAATTTTCAGACTAAAAATCAGGTTTATCCTTATGCGCTTGAGGTGCTGTCATACATTTTAAGTAATGGTGCCACAAGTATATTCTACCGCAAGTTAGTTGAGGGACAAAAAATTTTAGCATCAATTAATGTAAATTATAGTGCATCAAATTTGGGTCCTGCAATGTTTTCAATTTCAGCTCAACCAAGTGAATCTCATACTCTGGAAGAGGTTGAAACAGCCATTGAGCAAGAAATTGAGATACTTATTAAGAATGGAATTTCAAAAGAAGAAGTTGAACAAGCAAAAAGCAGGAAACTTGCAAGGCTTGCATACTTAAAAGATGACGTTTTAAGTGGAGCGCAAGAATTTGGGGCAGCCCTGGCAATTGGCCGTCCTATCAATGATATTGAATTGTGGCCTGACAGAATTAAAGCAGTAACTGTAGAAGATGTTAATGCGGTTTTAAAACTTGTATTTGAAGCTAAAGACCATGTCACAGGACTTCTGATGCCTGAAAAAGTCAGCGCTATATCTCTACAAAATAGGGGAGTTGAAACACAATGACAAGCTTAAGGTCCTTAAAGTTTTTTTTACTCTTCAACGTTTTTCAGATAATTGCGCCAGTAAGCGCTGTCATTCATATTCAAGAAATTAAAAGCCCCGGTGGTCTTAAAGCGTGGCTTGTTGAAGATAAAACAACTCCTGTTATCTCCCTTAGCTATGCCTTTAAAGCTGGAAGCGCTGTAGATCCGAAAGGTAAAGATGGTGTGGCCGAGCTTACGAAAGCAATGCTTATGGAGGGAGCAGGAGAGCTTAACAAACAAGCTTTCGCAGGTAAGCTTCAAGATCTTGCGATTGACCTAGAATATTCTGCGTCCCTGGATTTTTTTACAGGCACACTAACCACCTTGAAAAAAAATCATCAAGAAGCAGCTCGTCTCTTAAATTTAACTTTAACAAAGCCGCGTCTTGAACTTGAAGCTTTAAAGAGAGTTAAAGATCAACAAATAACATATCTTAAAAATGTTGCTCACAACCCAGTATATCTTGCAAATTTAAAGATAATGCAGAAACTCTATCCTAATCATCCCTATCAGCGCGACTGCTCAGGGACGCTGCAAACAATCCCCAATATTAAAATCGAAGATATTAGGCATTACATAACAAATTATTTATCTCAAGATAAGCTTGTCATTGGGATAGCAGGAAATTTGACAGCTCAGGAAGCTGGTGAAATGATTGATAAAGTTTTTCAGGGCGTGCCTGTAAAGGGACAAGTAGTTGAAACCTCCTATATGAGGGTCAATAAAAGAGCACAAACGATTATTCTTCAAAAGGATATTCCCCAAAGTACAGTGATATTTGCTCATCATGGGGTGACTTTCAAGGATCCTGAACTCTTAAAAGTTACTCTTCTTATGCGAATCCTAGGTGCGGGGGATACATCTCGTTTGAATGAAGAAATTCGTGAAAAACGGGGACTCTCTTACACAGTGGGAGCAGGGCTTTTAACCATGAAATATGGGGGACTTGTGATGGGTAGCCTTGGAACTGAAAATGATCATGTTAAAGAATCTATAAATTTAGTTCACACTGAATGGAAACGGATGCATGATCATGGTGTAACCCTTAAAGAATTCAATAACGCCAAAACTTATTTGATTGGTTCTCTTCCCCTAAGATTTACTAATTCTGCAGCAATTTCAGCAAGTTTACTACAATTGCAATATTCAGGAAAAGATAAAAATTATATTAATGAAAGAAATGCTCTTATTAATGCGATCACATTGGAACAAATAAATGAAGTTGCTAAATGGCTCTTAAAGCCGGATTCACTCGTATTTGTAGTTGTAGGCAAGCCAGTGGGTCTGGATAACGGTTCCAAAAAGTCGATCCGGAAAGCAAGACATAAGCAGTAACCTCTTCTGGGACGTGTCCTACTGATATTTGATCATTGTTAGAAGGTTTATTTTGTTGTCATTTTCGTGAGGGGGGAAATACACAATGTATTATGAGCATAACATTCAAGGATGTTTTTCCGAAGCTGAGGTTGGCTCAATTCTGAAAAAGCAGGCTTTTAAGCCTTATATTGAGAAAGCCAAGCAAGCTTGCCGAGAGTTTGAAGAAGAGCACCAAGCCGGAAAGCATTCGGTTTTAAGTCTTGCAAACTCACGAGATGATATTGAAGCATTAAACCTCTTTGTTAACCATTATCAAAACGCCTTTGACGATGTTGTAATTTTAGGAACTGGCGGCTCAAGTTTAGGAGGCCAAACTTTTGTTGCCCTTAACGGTTATGGTGGAGGCCTATCACAGCCACGTCTTCACTTTATGGATAATATTGATCCCCACACCTTTAGTAGGCTTTTTGCCCAAGTTAATCCTAAGCGGACAGGTTTTATTGTTATTTCTAAGTCAGGTTCAACTGCTGAGACCCTTTGTCAATTCATCATTGTGCTTGAGCGCTGGAAGCAGTATCTAACGCCTCCAGAAATCAAACAGCATTTTTTAGTGATTACAGAACCTAAATCTTCACCTTTAACATACCTTGTGGATAGGGAAGAGATTCCCAGATTAGATCATCCTCTTACAGTTGGGGGTCGGTTTTCTGCCTTATCCCTTGTTGGATTGTTACCTGCAATGATTGCAAGGATAAACCCTTTGAAGCTGAGAGAAGGGGCTCAATCGGTGGTTGAACATACATTTAACGCACCTTCTGCGGAACCTATGATTGGTGCTGCTCTTAATGTTGCGTTGTTGCAAGAGAAAAACATTCGAAATACAGTTTTGATGCCCTATGTTGACTGCTTGAATTCATTTAGTTTTTGGTTTCGTCAATTGTGGGCTGAAAGCCTAGGTAAAGATGGCCAAGGTTCGACTCCATTAAATGCATTGGGGACGGTAGATCAACATAGTCAACTTCAACTCTATCTTGATGGTCCAAAAGATAAGATGTTTACACTTATCATTCAAGATCATCTTCAAACAGGTGAAAAGATGCCTCTAGAGCTTTCAAAAATTGAAGGCTTAGCTTATCTGGCATCTCGTACAATGGGCGACCTTTTGGATGCGGAACAACATGCCACAATTGCAACACTTATTAAACGTGGCTGTCCTACTCGCATTATACGCCTTAAAAAAATTGATGAATACGCTATGGGGGCTTTGATGATGCATTTTATGCTTGAAACGATGCTGACTGCAAGATTATTAGGGGTGAATGCTTTTGATCAACCAGCTGTTGAGGAAGGAAAAGTTCTGACCAGAGAGTATCTCAAAAAGAGTGCCAGCTTATGACAGTGCGTGTTCTTCCTCAAAATCTAATCAATCAGATTGCCGCTGGTGAAGTCGTTGAAAGGCCTGCATCAGTTGTGAAAGAACTGGTTGAAAATGCAATTGATGCCCAAGCTACACATATTGAAATTCAGCTGCGTGATGGAGGCCGAAGCTTCATTGCGGTGCAGGATAATGGGCTGGGAATGAGTGCGAGTGACTTAGTATTATGCGTTGAGCGCCATGCAACTTCGAAAATTCCTGATGAAGATCTCTTCCATATTCAGTCTTTGGGATTTCGTGGTGAAGCTTTACCTTCTATTGGAGCCATTAGTCGGTTAAAAATTTTGACCCGTACGGCTGAGGCTGAATCTGGGTGGTCACTTGCTGTCGAAGGGGGGATAAAATCGGGAGTAACGCCAATTTCTCACACTCAAGGTACACGCATTGAAATTCGAGATTTGTTTTTTGCAACTCCTGCAAGACTCAAGTTTTTAAAGGCTGCAACAACGGAAATTGCGCATGTCCAAGATGTTATCCAAAGACTTGCGATGGCGCATCCCAATATTAGCTTTCGGTTATTTGATGATAAAAAAACTTATTTAAACTTTAAGGCCACAGAAGGCACGCTTGATGCTATGCAATTGTCACGGCTTTCTCAAATTATGGGAGAAGAGTTTACACAAAATGCAGTTTCTCTTAATGCTGCTAGGCAGGATTATCATCTTAAAGGCTATGCAGGTCTGCCTACTTTAAATCGTGCCAATACAAGTCATCAATACCTATTTGTGAATGGCAGGCCAGTACGCGATAAAATACTGCAGGGCGCTATTCGAGCAGCTTATCAAGATTTTCTTGCGCGTGATCGTCATCCTTTAGTGGCCCTCTTCTTAAATGTAGAGCCTGAATTGGTGGATGTGAATGTCCATCCAGCAAAGACAGAAGTGAGATTTAGGGAATCTGCAATTATCCGTGGACTTATTGTAGGTGCTCTTAAAGATGCATTGATGCAAGCAGGTCATAGGGCTTCAACCACGGTAGCTTATACAGCTTTGAGATCCTTTAAATCAGGAGCCTCTAATCCATATCAATATGCAAAAGACCAAACAGACTTCTTTTCAAAGGTTTCAATTTCTGCTTATCAACCAAGAAGTTCTAATTCTGCAAGTTCAAGCTTAGCTCTGGATTATGCATCAGAACCTATAGTTCAACCTGAGCTCAGGGTAGACTCATCCACTGAGCCTGAGGATCCACCCTCGCATCCTTTGGGGTATGCCAAAGCTCAATTGTACACCACCTATATTATTGCTGAAACGGCTGAAGGTATGATTATCGTTGACCAACATGCAGCCCATGAAAGACTCGTTTATGAAAAGATGAAAACCGCTTTGCAGGCCCAAACTTTGCTTCGGCAAGTTTTACTGGTTCCTGAAGTGGTTGAGCTAACTGAAATAGCTGTGAGCCGCCTAAGTCCTCGGATTGAAGAATTAGTTGAATTTGGATTGGTAATCGAGCCTTTTGGAACTTCAGCTGTTCTGGTTCGGGAAATCCCTGCCCTTCTTGGACATATAGATGTGGGTCGGTTAATTAAAGATTTAGTTGATGAAATTGAAAGTTTTGGAGAAACCTTAAGTCTTAAAGAGCGTATTGAGGAGGTTTGTTCCTCGATGGCTTGTCACGGCAGTGTGCGTGCAGGGCGAAAGCTTACTCAGACAGAAATGGATGCATTACTTCGTCAAATGGAATTAACGTCACATTCTGGCCAATGTAATCACGGCAGGCCGACTTATGTGGAACTCAAGTGGAGCGATATCGAAAAATTATTTGGTAGGCGTTAGGCAGTAACTGCTGAGATGCCTAAGAGACAGCTCCCTACATTTTTAATATACCTATTAAAAAACGAAATTAAATTTAGGAAAAACACCTAAAATAAGGTTATGCTTAGAAAGCTGTGACTCATTTTTCAGTAGTTGATTTTATAATCAGTATCACTTTGGGTTAATTTATAACGATGCCTACTCTCTCTTTAGCGCTGACACCGAGTGGACAAGTCTATCTTGACCCCTCTCCTAACGAGTATATTAGTGAAGTGAAAGCTCAAAGAGTCCAGTCATTGTTCTCAAAAGGACCAACCATAGGTCTCCTTCAGTTAGGGTTAGAAGATATTAGTGCCCCTCTTCCTGCAAGCATAACCTTTTGGCAAAAATTCTCTCGTTTATTTATCAGTAAGCTTTGTATGGTGGCAGCATTTGAACCTTCAAATCAAGATTTTGAAGTGTCTCTTCCTAATATTCAAGATCTTGACGAGTTTATGACTAATGCTCCTTTCATGACGGGGGGTGAGTATCTCAATTATGAGGTTTTACAAAGGTTATGGCAAGATCTCCAAGGAACCCTTCAACAATATCTTCTTGCCTTTCAAGGAAACTTACAAGAATTTCTTAAGGCTTATAATCCTCAATGGAATCTCGTTGGACGGGTGCATTTCCACTTAACCGAGAACAAGAGTGGCGATAATAAGCCCTTTGATTTTCTAGCGACTTACACTTCACGTTTATCAGAGAATACAAATGTCCAGCATTTACCTTTAGGGCGTGCTTTACGAGATTACGAAAATCAAAAAAAAACTTTGTCGTCCCTAATGTTGCCTGTGCGAAAAGCTGCTGCGCACAGTTCTTTATTAAAAAGTCTTGTCGATTCAGGGAAACTTTTTCGTCCGCAATCTTGGACTCCAAGGATAGCTTACAATTTCCTAAAAGATATTTCTCTCTTTGAAGCTGCCGGGATTGTTGTCCGGGTGCCCCATTGGTGGAAACCTAAAAACCCTCCTCGGGCTCAAGTGTCAGTAACTATTGGCCAGAACAAACTGGTTTCAATGGATGTGGATGCTCTTCTAGATCTTAATATTGAAATGGCACTCTCAGATGGGGAAATTCTTGATGAAAATGATCGCTTGAAAATTTTTAATTCGTCCGAGAATTTTATTTTTATTAAAGGAAAATGGATAGAAGTTGATCGTCTGAAGCTACAAGAGATTTTTAAACATTGGCATAAGTTAAAAGATGGTATTGCAGGAAAAGGACTCAGTTTTGCTGAAGCTATGCGTCTTTTGGTTGGAATTTCTTATAGAGGAGAGATTAAATCATTTTTTTCAAATCCACCTGAGCAATGGTTAAATGTAACTGCAGGTGATTGGTTAAAGGATATTTTAAATGAGCTTCGTAATCCCGAAACTAAAAATGCACAAAGCATACAGCCTATTCTTGCAAAACATTTTCAAGCAACCTTAAGGCCCTATCAGATGGTCGGGGTAAATTGGCTATGGTTATTGTATCGCTTAAAGTTAGGTGGCTGTTTAGCTGATGATATGGGGTTAGGCAAGACCATTCAGGTGTTGGCTTTACTTATATTGATAAAAAATAATCAGACCCTAAACTCTCCCAACCTTTTGGTTATCCCTGCATCTTTACTTGGTAATTGGTTGTCAGAGATTCAACATTTTGCTCCAAGTTTAAAGGTCTGGGTTGCGCACCCTTCTTGGACTTTAGGCGAAGATTTGAAAAGGATGACTCAGGAAAAACTCTCTACCTATGATCTTGTGATTACTACCTATAGTTTTTTACAGCGTATGGCTCTTTTAAAACGTGTCTCTTGGAATGTTATGGTACTGGATGAAGCACAGCTAATTAAGAACCCAAGTTCTCAACAAACACGTTACGTTAAGTCTATGCAATGCGAAGTTCGTTTTACCTTAACAGGCACGCCTATTGAAAACCAACTTGAAGATCTCTGGTCGCTGTTTGATTTTATTTGTCCGGGACTTTTAGGGTCTAATAGTGAGTTTAAAAAATATGCAAATAAAAAAGCTGATCAAGAAGAGCATTTTTATGGGGCTATTCGCACTTTGGTTAACCCCTATATTTTACGGCGTCTTAAAAGTGATAAACGCATTATTAATGACTTACCTGATAAGACCGAAGTTAAAGCTTTCTGCTCGTTGAGTAAACAACAAGTTTATTTGTATCAACAATCAATTCAAGAATTATCTGTCCAGCTTAAATCCGTGGATGGAATACAGCGGCGCGGTATAATTCTATCCTACCTCTTGCGTTTTAAACAAATTTGCGATCATCCGTCATTGGGGCTTGGTCATAGCAGTTATAAGGCTGAGGAAAGTGGAAAATTTGTACGTCTCAAAGAAATCTGTGAAGAAATTGCAGCTAAGCAAGAAAAGGTCCTCATTTTTACTCAATTTACGGAGATAATGCCGGCTCTCGCAGCATTCCTTACCTCTATTTTTGGAAGACCAGGGTTGCTTTTGCATGGCAAGACAGCCATTAAAAACCGCGGAAATCTTGCCCAACAATTTAACGAAGAACTTGGCCCACCTTTCTTTATTCTTTCTCTTAAGGCAGGTGGTACTGGGCTTAATTTAACTAAAGCATCTCATGTGGTTCATTTTGATCGGTGGTGGAATCCGGCTGTTGAAAATCAAGCGACGGATCGTACTTACCGTATCGGTCAACATAAAAATGTTCTTGTCCACAAATTTGTTTGCCGAGGAACTATTGAAGAAAAAATTGATCTTTTGATTGAATCTAAAAAATCTCTCTCTCAGACCTTGTTGGCTGAAGATCCCAATATCTTGTTTACTGACCTTACAAATGAAGAACTTATAAATGTAGTCTCTCTTGACATCCACCGTGTCCTTGCAGAGGATTAGGAAACGTCAAAATGGTTTGTATAGAAGCTAATGTCTATCCCTCTTTCTCATAGCAATCGGTTTTTTGTTATTGGGCTCCTAATATGTAGTCTTATGGTATTTGTAATGATCTTATTGGGAGGAATAACCCGTTTAATGGGAGCTGGCCTATCCATTGTCGATTGGCAACCTATTATAGGAATTTTACCGCCTTTCAGTGAACAAGCTTGGCAACAGAAATTTACGCTTTATCAACAGTTCCCAGAGTATCAAAAAATTAATTTTGGGATGACGTTAGCTGAATTCAAACCACTTTTCTGGATGGAGTATGGTCATCGGCTTTGGGGTAGATTAATAGGGTTGGTTCTTATATTTCCAACACTTATAGCAATCTTTAAAAAACCGTTGCGCCCTTTTTTAAAGCCTTTAGGAGGGGTGTGGATTTTAGGAGGACTCCAAGGAGTGGTGGGATGGTATATGGTCAAGAGTGGCTTAATTAATAATCCTTCAGTGAGCCCTTATCGGTTAACTGTACATCTTTTCTTAGCCCTTATTATTGTGGCCCTCTTTTTATGGATGCTGTTTCCTTTTATGAAACCGCAGAAATCACTCTTACTCTTTTCTTCCCAAGAAAAAAGCTTAACCTCATGGATTTCTCTCATTTTAGGACTTATGCTTCTCACAATTTGTATGGGAAGCTTCACAGCAGGTCTCAAGGCAGGACACCTCTATAACACGTTCCCGACAATGAATGGGCAATGGGTACCTGATGATATATTATTCTTAAAACCTTTATGGCGAAATTTCTTTGAAAATTCTTCAATGGTTCAATTCTGTCATCGCGTTTTGGCCATCAGTACTTGGCTTATGACGATGGGGCTGATGTGGCGAGCATGGTTGCTTAATTTACAATCATCAACCCGCAAATGTATTGTGATAATAGGAGGACTTGTTACACTTCAGCTCGGGTTGGGCATTGCAACTGTACTTTTACAAGTCCCGCTGTTACTTGGGTTATTACATCAAGCAACTGCTGTTCTCTTGTTCTCTGCTGCCTGGTGGCTGCTGTTCTTAACTGCTTCCTATAAGAAGATATTAAGCTAATCATGAATTATTTTTCAAAAGAGGAGAGGAGCTAGGATAAGAGGAATTTGATGGAGCGGTCCGTCGCATGAGCTATAGTATTTAAGTGTTAAAGGTATAGAGTTTATAGGCGCTAAACGAGGGATAATCTATCAAATGCAGATTAAGAGCGTTTTATTTGAAGAGGCTGAAATTAAATTCAACCTCTTCAAATTAAAAGTGCATTTTGACGATTTAATTGATATAACTCGGAGTCGTGCTCGATGGGGTATTTTCATCAAGTATTCTCTTAGCATTATCTTTTGCAGCCTGAAAATCCTCCGAACTCACCAACGTTGGCATAGGATTTTTGTCCATGGCATAAACGTCTTTAGCATATTTCAGAAGTGTCTCTAAATCAACTTGTTGTACTGTACAAAAGTCCATAAGAATTTTAGCTTGTGGTGAATTTTTTTCAATCATATAAGGAGATTGAGCATCGCAAGCAGCTTTGTTAAATACTTTAGAAACAGTTGCCTTATTAATGACTTCTTTACCCGTAAGATTCTTAAAAACTAGGAGGACCAGATCCTTATTATTGAGGGGGTTTGGTGTAGATGCCTGTGCTCCACTTGAAAATTGAAATAAAGCAGCAACTAAGCTGGTTGAAAGTGTTAAAGTTGTAAATTTCATATTAAGTTCCTTTCTAAATCAGTTTAATCTTATCCGACCTTTTAAATAATAATAT
>JACVCA010000299.1 GCA_016742295.1 Alphaproteobacteria bacterium
CCAAGCAGCTGTTCAGCTCAATTCCGCTAAACCGTTGACAGGTGCGACGAATGGTCTGCTGATCGTCTCAATGCTGCTTCCGCAGAACCTTAAGGACGATATCGAAGAACGTGAGGGCATCACTGTTTGGGACTCCCGCCGGCTCAATGAGCTTCTGTCTAATCGTCCCGAAGTTGAGCAAGACTTTCTTCTGCTGCTGGATGCCCAGGCCGTCGCGCGTCGTGGTCTGGAGCAACCCGCACCACTTGATCCACGGGCACAGGAGTTGATTGGACGACTAGAGGCGCTTCCGCCAGGAAGAGAGACTTTCCGTGATTTTGAGGATCTATGCGTGGAAATTCTGAACTACGCGTTCTTTCCGCAACTGGGTGTCCCATCTGTGCAAAGCAGGAGCGAGGATGGTCTCGATATTCGAGACGCCGTCTTTCCAATTGCAGGTGACCACGCTTTTTGGCAAGAGATCAAGCGAACCTGCTCAACGCGCTTCATGGTCGCCGAGTTCAAAAATCACACTGAAAGCGTCCGACAGCGTGAGGTGGAGTCTATCCAGCAGTACCTTTATTCGAAGGCTATGCGCATGTTCGGAGTGTTGTGCAGCCGGAATCAACCGTCTGAATCAGCGCTCTTGGCTCGGCGGCGTGCTTGGGTAGAGGCTGACAAACTCATACTTCTTCTTTCCGATGAGGAGCTGAAGGATCTAGTTCGCGCAAAGTCCTATGGCGAGAAGCCGACAGACGTCCTAGACGCCCAACTGGGTGAGTTCTTTCTCAGGCTAGCCCCATGACATTGATGTCCAACCAATTATTCCAGCCGACTGCCTTCGGCAGTCCGCTGAATTCAAACGCGATAAGCCTTAGGAAGTCTCACTGTGCAAATCGATATAAAAAATAGAGTTGTAAAAATTGAGGATGAGACTGTCGAAATACCTGAAGCTGTGATTGAGCTACTACAAGATGATTCTAATTGGAATGATAGCCATCTTGTTGAAGCAAACCAGTTTCTCAATCGTCTTGATGTGAAAAGGATAGGCTTTAATGGCTTAAATCTTAATGATTACTACGAATTTATTTTCAAAGTTGATGGCGACAAGTTCCTCGACAGCCATAGTGACCCTTATGAAATATCAACCAAAATTGATAATGAGAATGTTCGCATTGGCTTTCCTAGCGACTTTGCAATTTTAGTTATTGGCTGCAAAAGCCCATTTATGAAAAGTTATTACACAGATAATAACATGTACCATTACATATCAATTTCATTTACCTGCAAGAAAACAAAAGTCAATGCAATATATCAATACTCAAAGACCCTCATAAACAAAATTCTTTCAAAAGGCAACTCCTTTATTGTTCCTGATGATGCATTTAAACCTAATGAGACAATAAGTGAAGGGGAAGATGATTTTGAATTTGACCAACCGTCACTAACCGATCTTGTCGATGATTTAATGAAGCTTGAAGGCACAGCACACAAATCTAAAAATAGAGACAAGCTATTCTCCTTACTTGCTGAAGCATATAGCTTCAAAGAAGACTCCAGATTTATGCAATATTTCAAGGTATTAGAGTATCTTGGACGTAGCCATCCAACCCAAAATGGTGAATCAAAAATATCCAAATATCTGTGCAACATGGATGAAAAATTTAAAGCTCAAGTAATACAAAAGGTGGGTGTTAGGCTTGAATTTGACAAAGAAGTGGAATGCATGAGGATTT
>JACVCA010000013.1 GCA_016742295.1 Alphaproteobacteria bacterium
AAAGATTCAGCTGCTCCAGAATATTTTAAGATCATTAACAAATGGCACTTAGATCAAGGTAAACCAGCATATTTAGATGCAGATTCTGGACATCCAGAAGGCCGTGTTTATAGATCAGGTTATGACTGTGATAATACTAAATGGAAAATTGTAAAAGATTCAGCTGCTCCAGAATATTTTAAGATCATTAACAAATGGCACTTAGATCAAGGTAAACCAGCATATTTAGATGCAGATTCTGGACATCCAGAAGGCCGTGTTTATAGATCAGGTTATGACTCTGATAATACTAGATGGAAAATATCAACTGAGCCAGTTGAGCCTTTCTTTGCCAACAAATATTATTTTTTACAAAATAAAGGACTAAGGGATCAGAATTTGATTGAGAATGTAGTTATAGGGATTTCAATGGAAGAGGCGCCAGAGAAAAAAGATAATAGGTTAGTAATTAAAGATGAGGTAGAGGTTAATAGATTATGGTTTAAAGGTCTGGAGCAAGATGATCATGATCACTTTGATCCTGCGCCACCTTATAAATACTGGCTGCCCTCATTTATAATTGAACAATCAGAAGTACCTGGATGTTATACTTTAAAACATGAAAATTTAAAAGGTCTGGTTACGTATATTCCAAAAGAATATGCTCCAGGAAAGAAAGATCATATGTTAGTAATTAGAGATTGGGATGAATACAAACCTGGAGGCAAATGCAGATACGGTGCTTTGTTTTCTATTGAAGCATCAGAGATTAAAGGATGTTATACTTTATACAATAAGGGCGCTAATGGTCTAGTCACGTATGTTCCGAAACAATATGCTCCAGGAAAAAAGGATCATACATTAGTAATTAGAGATTGGGATGAGTATAAGCCTGGAGGTAAATGGAGAAGAGCTGCTTTGTTTTATTTAACTTCAAAGTAGTTTTATAAGCTTGAATCTCTGTACATAAAAACATTTAAAGAGAAGAAGATTTAATTTTACTAATAGCTTCTGCTTACAACCTAAGCTTTGTTAATTGGACAAAAAACATCCTTTCCCTTTCTTTATGGGATTAAGCCAGGATACGTGTAAGAACCTCCTATAAGAATAATGATATAGTAATGTTTCTATCAGATTAAATTAAGTTTTCTTATATTTCCAATGATGCTTGGAACAGTATTAAGAATAATGATGTAAATTCCGAATCTCTTAACATTCTCTGTCATATAGAGGCTTAATATTTTAGTGGCTTGTTCACAGAACCTAGCATGAGTGGATCTGGTAATTGTTATGATAATGCAGCCATGGAAAGCTTTTTTGCAACCCTCAAAGGAGAATGCACCTCCTTTGAACATTATGAAAATCGAGAACAGGCAAAAAATAGTATTTTTGATTATTGTTTTATCTTCTATAATCAAAGAAGGATTCATTCAACTCTTGGGTACGTCTGCCCAAAGGAGTTTGAAAGAAGGGTGCTCTCATTGGAAGATCGTGTCTACTAAATCGGGGTAAGTCCAATCTGAAACGATGTTAGGATGTTTAACAGTTTGCGATGGAATTAACGATGTAGATTTGAACAAGACTGTCTCTCAAACAAAAGCTGATAAGGAGGAGGTAAAAGCTGCCCTTATCGCAGAAAATCCTATAAGAACTTTCTTTAGTTATAAATCAGCGGAAAGCACTGAGAAACTTATGACTCTAAAAAATGATGTAAACAAGTTAGATAATTCTAATACTTATAACAATATTATAGATTATGGAAAAGCAGGCGTGCATGCAACTGATCTAACATTAAACATTATAACAAGCGCCGTAAATGGTCAGTTACCAGATGTAAAAGACATTGGTGCAACGGTGGGTGTTATAATAGCTGATTTACCTAAGGCTAAAGGAGACGTTATAACAACTTTAACAGAGTCAAAAGAAATACTTACAAAACATTTAAAGTGAGGAAATGTCAATAGATTAGCTGGTCTTGTTAGCTTATTGAGGGTGATGTGACAGTATGTTAGCTGTTATTAACAGCACATAACATACACCCTCAGTCTACTCTCTAGAGCCATATAAAGGAATGTAATGTACTATAGGAAGGCATAAGTGATTAGGTTTCTGAGATGCATGATTATTTGTCAGCGTGTGTTAAAGTTTCTTGCAATAGCTGCATCATTTTTCCTTCCTATAAAACATGAGCGCATATCAGCCTGCTTGGCGTATAGGGATTCTTTAAAGAAAAAGTTAAGATTCTGTCAAAATTTTACCCCAACAATATCTGCTTGAATCTTTGGATTCAACTGCATAAGCGGGTGTAAAGTTGAATAAGAATTTTTTGATTTAAAATTTTTCTTTAATCATATGAATATAATAATTTCAAGAGCTTATAAAAAATTAAAGTTAAAGCTATTCAAATGAAAAGCCCATATTATGATATAAGTTGTAAATTTTTTTAAGTCTAATCAGTAAATTAAAATTCTAATAAACTTTACACACGATAACGCCGTTGGCTTGCTACCGATTCAATACATTCAATCAAATATATTATTCTTATAACGAATTATGGTTAATTCAATATTTCTCTAAACTCTATTTAACTGAAGAAAATTCCCCTATTTTTATGCGTGCAGCTTCATGTTATGGTTGAGAAGTTAAAATGAAATAATCAAAAATTACAGTTCAGAAAGATTAAGGCAACTTAAAGGAGGAGAGCAACAATGAAATTTTCGTATAAAATACTAAATTTTTATATGTTATTTCTTTTTCTTGCAGGCAATTTAACGTTAAAAGCCTCTTCAGATAGTTTATCTACGGAACATTATAAGAGAAAATGTCAATTTTACATAGATCGATATTATGATTATGCCAATACTGACAAGCAGAAAGCTAAAGAATATTTAGAAATTGCAAGAGATTCCATTAAGAAGTATAAAAGAAATTCAGGTGATCTTAAACAATATAACCCCCTTATCTTTGAAATCAAAAAATTAGAATACATCGAACGCTTAAAAAGGGATAATATGATAGAAAATCTCACTGCATTATATGACGATAGATCGGGTCTTAGAAGGAGACATTCAATAAAAGATGAAGCAAGCTCCTCAGATAGTTTATCTATGGAACATTATAAGAGAAAATGTCTAGTTTACATAGACCGATATTATAGTTATGCGGATACTAACAAGCAAAGAGCTAAAGAATATTTAGAAAAAGCAAGGGTTTCCATTAAGAAGTATAAGAGAAATTCAGATGATCTTGAACAATATCAATACCTTAAATTCAAAATTAGAGAATTAGAAGACTCTGAACGTTCAAGAATAAGCTTGCATTCACCTGAAGATTACCCAATAACGCCCGTAATAAAACCTCATGTAAGACCTATAGATGGTCATCTAGAAAGAGAACTTCGTCCTCTTGCCAGGTACCATTTTAAAAGATGCAAAGAATATTTAAATGACTATTATGACGATCCAAAAGTTGATGAAGACAAAGCTAGAGAACTGCTAAAAAATGCGACAGCTGCTCTCATAGAGTATAGAAAAAGCGGAGGCAATCAGGAAATATATGAAGAAATACTCAAAGAAATTAAGTCACAAAAAGAGCATATTCGTAGCTGTGGTGATAAGTGTTACCAAGCTACCCGTGATACTCTCATTTGTTGTAGCCCATTTATAATTCCAGGTCTCAACTTTCTTTTCAACTATCTAAAACCTAACTTAGCAAAGTAGTCATTATATTAAAATATTATATATACTGGTGGAATTTAAAATGAAGTGCGACTTTCTCCTGTGAGCCCTAGTAGTGTACAATCGATTAAAAGTCGCACTTCATTTTAGATTCCACCAGGTTACAACTAAGTGCTGTATAATTAACATTATGGTAAATTAATGTAAATTTTACATTATTTTTCAACGTATTGTGATTTTGTAATCTTCATTATTGCAGACCATTTTCGAGTAATGATCCAAAATCTATGACGTGATCAAAATAACCAGAATCAGTTACCGCATCTTCGACCCCATTCACATGTATTAAAACTGTAGACACTGCAAAACCTTTGGGGATTGAAATACGACGAATTTTTTCTTTCATATTTTCTATAATGGAGCCTTTTATCTCATTTCTTGAAAACTTAATCTCGCAGACAAATAGAAGTTTATGGCGAGTTTGAATCAAGTAATCCACCTGACAACCTTTCTGGGTTGTCGTTTTTCGTTGGAAGAATGGATTGTCCGCAACGATATACCCTGGACTTATCTTCAATTGATGCCACAGACTTTGCCGATTGTTTAATACCAGATTCTCAAATTGGTATCCCATAATTGTATCCCATCCAGGCAAGGTTGATAACGGAGTATCGCGAAATCCATCCTTTTCTATTTTAACGCGGTTGTTTTCTACATACTTAAGGTAGAATCTTAAATAATTATCACTCAGTCTGAAGTGACTTAGTCGTGACTCTTCGCCAGATTTTACTTTCCATGTAAAATCACGTTTAATAAACCCAGCTTTTATCAGTTCATCAAGATATTCACCCATAACCCCACTTTTTTGGTAAGAAAGTTCTTTATGTAAATCATTCAGCTCCATAGGGCCATCTGCCAATTTTTCTATAATTTTTTTGTAAATAACACTTCTTTTTGTAAATAGATCATGAAAAATAAGATCAAACTCGTTGACTAGGACCCCATCTTTTCGAAAGCAAAGATTTTTAATATTATCATCCGCATTCATTTTTGGCTGTATTTGTTCTAAATATGATGGGATACCTCCAGAAACGGATAATAATTTTAACTTGTCGTAAGTCGTTCCTCGAAACCCCTGATTTTCTATAAACAGGTTGCAGTCGGGTAAGGGTAACTCACCGAGGGTTAAATAACTTGAAATGCGCCCAAAGAACCCTGTACTTCTAATAATGTTTTTCTCAATCCATGTGGACACTGATCCACAAAATATGAGGATAAGCTTATCATTTTTTTTGAATTCCATATCCCAGGCATTTTTCAGTTGACCTAAGAAAAGTGGATCATAAGAACCCATCCATGAAATTTCATCAAATAGAATTATTACGCGTCCTTCTCGTGTTAGCTCTGCTAGGACGTAGAATAAACTGGACCAATTTTTTGATTCCCATCCCGCTGGATTCCATGGTAATTGCACTTGTTGTGCCAGCTGTTGAAAAAAAATGTCCCGCTGAGATTGAGCTGTTACCTCACTTGTTGGAGGTATTCCTGAAAAGCGAAGGAATCTATGTTTTTTCGCGAATTCTTCAATAAGGCGGCTTTTGCCAACACGTCTTCTTCCCCTAATAACAACTAGGCTGGCAGTGCGCTTATTCAGCAATAGATTTAGTTGCTTTAATTCTTCTTTTCGGCCTATAAAATTTGCTGGTTTCATCCCTACTACCCTCATCTTATAATATGTAAACCTATATTATGAGATAATAAATATCAATATTATTTCATCACATAACGTATAAAACGCGATTATGTGATAAAAATATTTATAATTAGCCTAATCACAGAATCACCTAGAATGGTCAACGCGGATGATTGATCCAGATTCTAAACATCCGTACGTAAAAAAGTTTGAAAAATCCTTAAATGGCCCGGTGTTAAGGAACAAACCTTTTAAGGCCACTTGTTTTTAAACATTGGAAAATCAGGCGGTTAAATATTTTAGATCTCATGATTAAAAGTGAATTTCTGCATATTTAAGTATGTACACATTTAAACAAGGGTAAATACTTGGACACTAATTGACACAATTTAACTCATTATT
Organism: Alphaproteobacteria bacterium; assembly: GCA_016742295.1. GTDB lineage: Bacteria > Pseudomonadota > Alphaproteobacteria > JAGOMX01 > JAGOMX01 > JACVCA01. The sequence goes on from JACVCA010000013.1 coordinate 5,752, forward strand.
GCAAGATCAGTTTTCAAAATCATTACCGAGGCTATCGAAAAGGGGAAAAATAATATGTATCTTGAAAAACTAAAAGAAATGTTTGAGGAAATGGTTGTCAAAAAGAATGTCTCACTTATCCCTTTTTATTACCATAAAGATTTTGTGCTTTATGCGAATGATCAAACAATGATTTACGAAACTTATTTAAAATTTCATCAGGAAATTTATGAGACGCCTATTACCTACGAAGTTGCCTATGATGAAGAAACTTTCCTTGAACAAGACGAAAAAATTGCAGGTAGAGTCTGGATTAAGACGCGCTTGCCACATGAATCCTCTAAAACAATTGAAGTAATCCTTATTGCACGGTTTAAAGATGGTAAAATTTATCGCCTATGGGAGCTTACCTATCCCGATTGGTCAAAACTGCCCGAATTTCAATAAGAAATGGGTTTATTGCTTAAATAGCAGTATGATAGTAAGTATTTCTTTGGTTTAATGAAGGTTGGAGATAAGAAATGCCCTCTAGGAAAGTATCTTACCCTGTAACCAATTGGAAAGACTATAAATCAATCCCTAAAGCAGCGTGGTTCTCTCATTAATATGTCTTGTAATACGGCTATAAAGATCCTTGATAAAATTTCTTTTAAGGTGTTTTTACCAAGGATTGACAAGGCCTAATAGCCTGTTCGATAAGCCCCCCAGTTTTTTCTTTTTCTTGATGGAGTTCATAATCGAGCTGAATTTTAGCCAAAACTCAGGAGTTGTTTGGAAATAACGAGCTAATCTGAGAGCAGTATTAGGAGTAATCCCCCGTCTCATACGAATAATTTCAAAGATTCTGCTTACTGTAACATCAAGATCACGAGCAAGCTTAGTTTCAGCAATATCTAAAGGGATTAGAAATTTATTTTTAAGATAAACTCCTGGCGCTGGAGGAGTGAAATGAGAGTCCATGAAGAATCCTTATCATTATAAATTTGGCTATATATCGGATTCCGGAAATCCGGAATCCGGTAATTAGTAAAATAATATTATTCAAATTCTCATCGTTTTTCAATTAAAAAATAACTGCTAAACTTTAATGAGATAGAAAATTAGGAGTTTGAAAAAGAATACAAACAACAGAAGAATTACAGGTCAACAAAATATCTATAACAATTTTGACATTTTTAGGTCTTTGAATTCTAAAACATAATTATGATTTAAGCCTCCAACCTCTAAAACATTTAACCTACAAACATTGGTACCAATCTAGAATTACGGATACAAGTATTAGTTTTAACATTAAGATTATGTTTTATATCTTGGATCATTCGTTCAAGATTATACTCTTGCTTTCTTAGTTCAAGGTTTCTTAAGGGTAAACTGTACTCTTGTTCATCAATCTTATAACCCATATCTAAGCAGAATCTTAACAGTTTTATACCTCTTTGTTCATCTTGAACTATTCCAGTTTTTCCTTCTCGCATGCTTTCGGCCAGTACAAACAGATGCTTTATAGCATTTGTTTTTGCAAGGTTTTTGCTACCCTTACTTAAAGCCTTTAAGTTCTTAATCCCTCTTTTCAGTTTAGTAAGATCACTATTATATAAAACTTCTGCTTCAGCAGTCGTTGAAAAAGTATATAATTTTTCTTCAAGATCATAGAATATTGTCTCTTTGAGCGGATATTTTACCAAAAGGGCTTTTAAAGATAAATTTAATTCAGGAGCAAAATTCTCGAAGTCGCTTGCATAAGCAGAAAAGGAGATAACACTCCAGAAGACAGTTTTTATAAGAAATTTGACCATGCTTTTATCCTTCTTTATTAATATACTTATTGTCTCAAAAAGACGTAAGAATAATCTATATGTCAATTAGCGTTCAAGTATTTACCCTTAATCGCGTTTAAAATTTATGCCCTTTTTATTATTATTTTAAGATGCTATTTTTTTATTTAGTCTTTATAAATCAATGCTATAATCTTCTAAAAGTGAAACCATTTCTTCAGTAATTACCCTTATTAAAAAATGCGATTAAAGGATAATTATTGTACGCAAAACATGGCTGAGCTATATACTTACAAAAGTTAAGAACAATAAGTGGCGAATTAAATACCTTTATGGAATTATACACATAATGCAGGAAATCCGTTTTATTGCAAATAAAAATATTCTTACAGTTAAAATCTTAGAGGGGTATACAAAGTTTCAATCCGATTCAAAAAGTTACTCAAATCACCCTCATAAATCCTCATGCTGGTACGAATCCGACACTGGATAGCAATTGTAAAATTCATAACCATTTATATTACATAATGACTCACATATATCGGTGTTCTCAACGAAGTACGATGTAATTCCAAATCGGCGCCCCTCCCAATCACGACACCAACAATCACATTCTGCTGCTACCACTGCCATGTGGTATGCTAGAACTAATCCGGTAATTATGGCTTTTTTTGGACTCTGAGTAGCAAAATTTATTATTCCATTAGTGTTCCGAATCACATTTTTAGCAGGATATAATAAATAAGACATCCATGATGTTTTAGAATCTTCTGACTCATTTTTAAATGATAATGCCATATTAGAAGTATTAGTACCTATTTCATATTTAAAACTATCTATATAATTTTCACTACTATGATATGTTATTTTATATGATGTTTTTTCTTCAAGACCTGACATATTATCCGTACATTTTATTTCTGAGCATAAAGCAATAATAAAACAACAAATAGCTATTGATATAGTTTTCAATTTATTTATCTTCATGAACTCCCCCTATTCAAAATTTATTTAAAATTATAGGTAACAAGAATCATCATAATGTAGGCTTATATCAAAAACAATGGAAAAGGTAAACCGTGTAAACGTTCAATATAAATGAGACCCAAGATTCTGCCTTCAGGATGTTATAAACATAGGCTATAGGGGTGAGTCCGTTCAAGACTTAATGAGGACAAAGGCATGAACTTAGAATATGGCAATCTTTGTCTCCTTCATTTCAAACTCTGAATGATTAGGTTTGTTGCTTAGAAGCCTTTAAAAAGATGCAACTCAAATAAGCAATCAGGTACTGTCAACTTATCTGCTTTAGGATTAAAGCTTTTAAAACAGTCTGTTACTTAATTTGTTAGGCGCAATTCGGCCGTGAGGTGATCTGATGCCAAAGAGCAAAAGCTTCATTCAGTTTACACCGTCTTACTCCTGCTGAAATTTTATAAAAGCTCACTTTAAACCAGTTTCTAAAGATACCAAAGACTGAAAGGAATAATTGAGCTTGAGGAGAGCTTTTAAACCAACGCATCTGCTTTTCTCTAAGTCGTGTAGGTTGGTGAGAAACTCCCATACAATTATTTAGCCTTTTATGGCTTCGGTGCTCTGTCGTCTTCAGTAATTTCTTTCTAGCTGCTTTATAACTTCTAAGCTTATCTGTAATCATTACTCTCGGTATATACTGTAATCCCTTTAAAAGCTTCTTAAAGAACCTAAGAGCTGCCTTTGCCCTTCTACGAGATTGAACCAAGACGTCAAGTTCATATCCCTATCTATTTTTACTAGCAATTTACCATGCTGCCATACCTATCTCAGCAAGTTGAAAATCCCTCAATAGCAATTGTTTTAATATTCATCTGTAGCTCCTCCTTTTTGGTGTGAATGATTATTATACTTCATTCTAACTCTTTTAAAGCCGTTCAAAAAGCAGGGGCCATATCTCCTAAGCTATATCAGAGTAATAATTGGGAGCTGTTCGAGGCGAGGATATTAATCCTCGCCCATTTTAATGACCTCTACTACTTTATTATAGCTTTGTTTCATTCAATCTAAATACTAAATCATGAGCGTTTTTTATAGTGATTATACCACTTGTACGAGCATACACAAAATGGTCTTCTACTTTATAAATTTCCCCTTTATAACCTTCATATTGCAAGAAGGACTTCACTGCATCTGCTTCTACAAGCTTAGTGGGAGAAATTAAGCCATCATTATTGATGCGATCTGCTACAGCGCTAAATTTTACATCAGCTTTAAATGGTATCTCCAAATCAACTTTTTTATACGTTGCAACTAATTTTACGTCTGAGTAAGGAGGTACATTGATTTTTTGATCATATTTAAACGTATTCTTACTAAAACTTTCTTCAAACTTTTCAGCACTAAAACTATTATGTTTATTCCAGCTAAAGTTTTTCTGTGCATGGCCCCCTACACCTACAAGAAAAGAGCCAAGAATTCCAGAAGCATTTGCCTCAATGCTCACTTCTAAGTTGTTTGAGAAGTTTGTCTCTTCACTGCTATTAAAAGACCAAGAAGCCTTATTTTCTAGTACCTTCTCAGAATAAAAACTCATTTTTTGGTGACAACTGCCATTATTTGTAAAGTGAACGCTAGTTGCCTCTTCTACTTGCTTAGTCGCTCCTGAAAGGAATTGAGTAATGTCCTCATATATGAAGTTTAACAACGTTGCTTTAAGAGCATAGTTTTGAGGTATGAGCCTGACCTGGTAACTATCACTAGCTTCAGGATGCTGATTCATAAAAGCTTCCGTTAGGGAAAGAGCCTCATAAGTACTTGTTGTACGATCATGCCTCATATCTAAATAGCGCCCAAGCTTTGACTGAACTCTATAGTAGCCATTGCCTTGGTCAATAAGCCTAACTTGATAACTATCATTAGCTTCAGGGTGCTGATTCATAAAGGATTCGGTTAAGGAAAGAGCCGGATGAGTATCCTGTGTCCTGTCATGCCTCATATCTAAATAACGTCCAAGCTTTGACTGAACTCTATAGTAGCCATTGCCTTGGTCAATAAGCCTAACTTGATAACTATCATTAGCTTCAGGGTGCTGATTCATAAAAGATTCGGTTAAGGAAAGAGCCGGATGAGTATCCTTTGTCTTATCATGCCTCATATCTAAATAACGTCCAAGCTTTGATTGAACTCGATAATATAATCCTGTAACAACCTGCCCTTTGGTAGCTTTAATACCAACATTAGGAACTAAATTTTGTTCATCGGTTCCTGTGGAACCTGAAGTCCCTACCCCTCCTGGGTAGATAGTTGTAAGTCGGTCTGAATCATCTTCTCGGGAACTTGCGTTTAACAGGCAAGGAGTAAATAGTAAGTTTATTCCTAATAAATGAGCTAATGCTTTTTTATGTTTTGTCATTAAGTTTCTCCCTGTTTATTTGTTCTCACTTAATTTATAGCTGGTAGAAATTCTTTTGTCTATATCATAAAAATCTTGAGACTATTAACTTATTCACACATTTTTATCTTACGTAATACAGAGATAAAAACTTATTGCGAAAGTTATTTTATTACTGTAAAGTTACGTAAAATAGCATAAATTAAATTGGGTAAGTGTTTTATGAATCATACGCCATTTGTTGGGAGAAAATATGAGCTAAATTTGCTCAATGATCTTCTAGAAAAGAAAGTTGCAAACTTAGTGGTCATCAAAGGTCGTCGTCGGATTGGTAAGAGTAGGCTTGTTGAAGAATTTGCCCGTCATAAAAAATATTATATCTTTTCTGGGTTACCACCTACAAGTAATACGACCGCACAATCACAACGCGACGAATTTGCAAGGCAACTTGCTCTTCAAAGCAAAGTGCCAGAGGTGAGAGTAGATGATTGGACTAAACTCTTCTTACTCCTTGCCAAAGAAGTAGGAAAAAATAGGACAGTAATTTTGTTTGATGAAATCTCTTGGATGGGATCAAAAGATCCAGACTTTTTGGGAAAGCTTAAAAATGCATGGGATCTTCACTTTAAAAAGAACCCAAAACTTATTCTCATTTTGTGTGGTTCGGTATCTTCTTGGATTGAAAAGAATATCATAAGCAGTACTGGGTTTTTTGGAAGAATTTCTCTAAAATTAACTTTAGGTGAACTTCCTCTCAATGATTGTAATACGTTGTTGCATCATTTAGGCTTTGATAGATCTCCTCTAGAAAAATTTCAAATCTTATCTGTGGTTGGGGGGGTCCCTTGGTATCTGGAATCAATTAACCCTGCATACTCTGCAACTGATAATATCAAACGTCTTTGTTTTACGAAAGATGGCTTATTGGTAGATGAATTCAAATTTATCTTTGAGGACTTATATGGCCGCCGTGGAGAAATTTGTAAGAAAATAGTTGAATATCTGGCCAAAGGCTCTGCTGAATACGCAGAAATTGCTGCAGGATTGAATTATTACAGCAGTGGTGCGCTAAGTGAATATCTTGAAGATTTACTCATATCAGGATTTATAAGCCGCGATTATACTTGGTCCTTAAAAAGTAGTAAAGACACTATGAAATTAAGTAAATTCCGCCTTAGCGACAATTATTTAAGATTTTACCTTAAATACATTTCTCCTAGGTTAAATCAAATTAAAAAAGATCAATTTGCTGCTATAAGCCTTATCTCGCTTCCTAACTTAGATGGGATTATGGGATTGCAATTTGAAAACCTTGTCCTAAACAATCGTAGACAGATCCAAGAATATTTAATGCTTAAGCCAGAAGAGATCTTGTCTGATAACCCTTATTTTCAGCACCAAACTACAAAGCAAAAAGGCTGCCAAATCGATTATCTTATCCAAACACGTTATAATACCTTGTTTGCATGTGAAATAAAGTTTTCAAAAAAAGAGATTGATAATTCTATAGTGAATGAAATGAAGGAAAAAGTATCAAAGATTATATTACCGCGTGGTTTTGCTTGTTTGCCAGTTCTTATTCATGTCAGTGGAGTTAATGAAGAAGTAAAAAACTCCAATTATTTCTTCAAACTTATAGATTTTGGCAAGCTCTTTTTTGATAAAGGTTTAAATTAAGCCTTTGAAGATAAAAATAATATTTCAATTAAATATCCATAATCTTAATTATACAGCACATATATGTTAGCCCAAAGTAATAATGTCGTGTTTTAGCAAAGTTGAAATGTCGCCTTTTATAATGAGAGAGGTTTCTACTCTCACCTATAAAGGGTTCATGGATGAAAGCGCATTATACGATGAGCAAACAAGAAATAGACCGATTAGAAGTTATACAAAAGCTCTTAGATAAAAGATGGACGCAAAAGAAAGCCTCACAAGTAATGCAGATTAGCGTCCGTCAAGTACAACGTCTCCTGCAGGCTTATCGTAAACAAGGTGTTCCCGGCCTGTTGTCAAAAAAGCGAGGCAAACCAAGTAATAACAAGATTTCTGATACAGTTAAGCAATATGCTATCAGCCTTATCAAAGAGCATTACGTTGATTTTGGCCCTACCCTCGCAGCTGAAAAGCTGTTTGAAAAGCATGATTTAAAATTATCTGTAGAAACAGTTCGCAGCCTCATGATTAATGCCGAGATATGGATCCCAAGAAATAAACGACATAAGCGTGCTTATCAACCACGCTACAGACGAGAAAGGTTTGGGGAGCTTATTCAGATTGATGGTTCAAATCATCCCTGGTTTGAAGACAGAGGGCCAAAATGTACCTTACTCGTTTATATTGATGATGCGACAAGTCGGTTAACAAGTTTATACTTTGTCCCTACAGAATCGATGCATACTTACTTTCTCGCAACAAGACAGCATATAGAACGCTATGGGAAACCGATTGCATTTTACAGTGACCGGTTGGGTGTTTTCAGGGTTCATTCTAAAACCACTCAAGAGAAGATTATGACCCAGTTTGGCAGAGCTTTATATGAATTGAATATTGAGCTGATATGTGCCAATACCTGTCAAGCTAAAGGACGTGTAGAACGCGCCAATAAAACCTTGCAGGATCGCTTGGTAAAAGAGCTAAGGTTACGCAACATCTCTACGATTGCTGAAGCTAATGCCTATTTGCCGGAATTTACAAAAGATTATAACAAGCGATTTGAGAAGGCGCCCTTTAATCCTGTAGATTGCCATAGACCCTTACAAAAGAATGAGTTCTTGGATGAGAGTTTATGTTTTAAACAGGAACGTACTGTTACCCATAATCTTACCATCCAATATGACAGAGTCCTTTACTTAATTGAAGATACAGTCGGGAACCGGGCATTACGCCGTAAGAAGATTATGTTGCATGAATATCCTAATGGCAGCATTAGCCTAAACTATAAAGGCCGTAAGCTACAATTTAGTAAGATGTTTGATAGAGTAAAGCCTATTGAGCAAGGAGAAGTAATCCCTAATGAACGTTTAGGAGCAGTTCTAGAGTTCATTAAAGAAAATCAAAACAAACGTTCCTACACGCGCAGCACTAGATGCCCAGGAAAAAGGCATTTAGGTCTCACCCTCTCGCAAGTCAACAACGAGCTATAGCCAAGCAAAAGAAACAGCCCCTAGACACGACATTTTAACTTAGCACAATACACGACATCTACTTGGAATTGACATTATTGGCATATGCACTGTTAGTGCTAGGTAGAGATTGCGTTGGGATTGAAAAAATTGATATGTCGACAAGTTAATGAGTCCATGTCCCCTCTCAGGAAATGTTGCTGGTTTGGAATCATTTATTAGTTTTCTTTTCACTTCTCTTAATAAATGGAAAATAATTCTGCTAATAAGCTAACCTAATACTTCTCTAATATTATACTAAGTGAATCTTTTATTGTATCTAGCAAATATTTACTGTGTAGTTTAGTCACGCTGTTTATAAATTGATCAATAGCCTTACTATCTTCTCCATCTGCTTGTGAAGACTGACGTGCTAAATTGCCCCATGTATTTATAAAATTAATTTTTTCAGCTCCATCATCATCGGTAATTTTCCTCACTTCATCTTTAGTAGGATCTTTTTTACTTTTATTATTTTGTGATTTTTCAATTAACCCAAAAAGTTCGAGAATATTTTGCTCAGGCACTTCAACGTTGCTCCAAAGTTTTGCAACAATAGAGCCTGAAGCAGCATCAATATCAAAATAGTCAGAAGAGAAAGCTTCTTCATTTACTAAAAGCCCCATAGCAAAAATTAAACTTGCTAAAATTCTTTTCATGAGCGATTACTCTTTGTCTTTAAAATTTAAAGCATGTAAATTAATTAACGCATTTATAATGTCTAACATTTAACTGTATTTTCTAATACTAATAAAATACCTAAATCTACTTTATTAGTATATTATAAACTTATATCTACAATAAAAATTATACTACTCTTTTTAATAACCAATGGAGCTCCTTGCTTAAAGAAGCTAAATAAAATCGAGCTTTAATTGCTTAAAAAGAAGAGTATACTTTCGAAGCAGCACGTCGTGAAATCCAATTTTCGAAATACTGATGATTCAATTCCTGATTTTCAATCATCACGAAATTTTCTGCATTACGCTTTTCAGCAGCCTCCGTAAAATTAAACGAGCCGGTAATTACGGTCGTTTCATCAATCAGAATAACTTTATTGTGAGCGATTGCTACTTTATGGTCGACATAAAGCGGAACTTGTGCTTCTGCCAGAAATTTGACTTGGCTATACTTTTGTTTTAACTGGCTCTTATCAATAATTACTTGTACGTCGAGCCCACGC
>JACVCA010000014.1 GCA_016742295.1 Alphaproteobacteria bacterium
TAGGGCTTCGATAGACGCTCTTAAGAAGGCCGGGATTAAAGTTGTATGCTTCGCTCCGTCGCTTGGTGTTGCAAAACGGTTAGTGCGAATTGGTGCTGATGCTCTTGTAATTGAAGGGATGGAGGCGGGAGGGCATACAGGACCGGTTTCAACCAGTGTCTTAGCCCAAGAAATATTACCTTATATTCAAGAAGTACCTATCTTTGTTGCTGGGGGCATTGGCCGTGGTGAAGCCATAACTTCTTATCTTGAAATGGGGGCTTCAGGCTGTCAACTTGGGACACGTTTTGTCTGTGCAACCGAATCTCGGGCTCATCCAAAATTTAAACACGCTTTTATCTACGCTGAAGCACGCGATGCAGTCTTATCAGTTCAATATGATGAAAAATTCCCTGTTATTCCAGTGCGTGCCTTGGTTAATAATGCAACACGTGAGTTTATGAAAACCCAGCAGCGTGTACTTGAATGTTTTGAAAAAGGTGAGGTTACTCAAAAAGAAGCTCAACTTGAGATTGAGCATTTTTGGGCAGGTGCTTTACGTCGTGCTGTTGTCGAAGGAGATATTGAAAACGGCTCGCTCATGGCAGGCCAAAGTGTGGGTATGGTTAAGCAAGAACAGACGACACAAAGTATTATTGATGAATTAGTTAATCAGGCAATTCAAGTTCTTGAAAAACGTCTCGAACGATCAAAAGGATAGTTGGCTACAGTTCAATAATTAACGTTATTAAGCTCTTTTTAATTACCTAATGATGATATTTTATTTAATCATTAAGAGAAGTATTTAAGGGGTTATAAGAGTAATTTATAGGTAGATTACTGTTTTTATTTATAATTTTCTGAAATTATTTAACTTCTTGATTCTGGAATTATTATTCTGATACTATCTTCTAGAAAAATCATCAAGATCTAAAGGCATGATATGGCGTCTGCATCCCCTCTCAGAGAAGATTTTCAAACTGATGACTTAGATGTTAAGGCTTCTGAATTAACTGACAAGCTTCCTTCAGTTGCAAAGCTTTTGAAAAGTACACGTTTGAAAAAAAACGAGAAGACAAGAGATATTGCTAACAGTTTGCGCATTAGCGAGCGTTATCTCATTGCCATTGAACACAATGATTTTAAGGTTCTTCCTGAGCAAGTTTATACGCTTGGTTTTGTTCGCGCCTATGCTAAGTATCTCGGCCTTGCCTCCTCTGAAATTATTGAACAATACAAAAATGAAAACTATCCTCAAGCTCGAGTTCCGGTTTTTAGTTTCCCCGAAGCTGATATAACCCCCGGTAAGCCCAAATTATGGCTCGCCTTGGGTGCGGGATGTATTACTATTCTTGTCTTAGGAATATGGCATTTTTGGTCACTCCCTCACAATAGAAAGATGGAAGAAATTAATAAAGACGATACTAAGCTTGAAAATATGTCTTTATCTTCTCATAACGAAAATACTGCAGAGCATGGAAAATTGCAAAAGGTTGAGCAGGACTTTAAAAATGCCTTAAATGAAGAAAGCTCAGAGGGATCTACCTTAAAATCAAATCCACCTGCCAAGACACCAATTGTAGAAACCTCTAAAGAATTTCAAGGAAAAGATGTTTCATCTGAAAAGACAGTATTGCCTCAAACGTCTCAAGAAATGCCTTTAAAAAATCAAGCTCAAATCCCTCCTCAATCTTCTACTACCGATATTGAGGAAGGATCTTTAAACTATAAGGATCTTCAGTTTGTCCCCGGAGATAAGTTTACGATCCTTGCTACTGCTTTAAGTTGGATAGAGGTTTGTAATGCTCAGGGTTCGGTGCTTATCAACCGTACTCTTAAGCCAGATGAGACACTGGTATTGGAAGCCCAACCTGGAATGAAATTTTCCACAGGAAATGCAGGGGGTCTTAAATTTATTTTTCAAGGCTATGCGACTAAGCATTTAGGAAAAGACGGGGAAATCTTAAGAGAGCAATCTTTGAATTTTAAAGTTCCTGAATAAATGAAAATTGTTGGGTTATAGCTTTTGTAGGGTTGAAAATACTCTAGTTATATGATTTAAAATCAATTATCTTTCCCATAAAAGGAGAAAAAGTTGCTTCAACCTGTCAGAGGGACCCATGATTTATTGCCGCAAGAATGCCGTCAATATCGTGCTATTGCGAATTCAAGTCGTTTAATTGCCCAACGCTATGGTTATGAAGAGATAGAGACGCCTATATTCGAGTTCTCTTCTGTATTTTTACGTATGGGGGAAGCCTCAGATGTGGTGACAAAAGAAACTTATACTTTTCAAGATCGTGGGGGCCAAGAGATTACCTTACGTCCCGAAGGCACAGCTGGTATTATGCGGGCAATTATTTCAAATGGTCTTACGCAAAAGACGCCCCTTAAATATTATTCTTGTGGGCCGATGTTTCGCTATGAGCGTCCACAAAAAGGACGTTACCGCCAATTTACACAAGTTGGAGTTGAATTGGTAGGTGTGGCAGAACCACTTGGGGATGTTGAAGTTATAGCGCTTGCCGAGCAATTCTTAAAAGAAATTGGCCTTACAAAAGGAATTTCTCTCGAAATTAATACTTTGGGAGATCAAGAAAGTCGCAACCTTTACCGCACGGCACTAGTAACTTACTTGAATGATTTTAGGACTCAACTATCGCCAGAAAGCCAAATTCGCCTTGATCTTAATCCCTTACGCATTTTAGATTCTAAAGATGTTAATGACCGTAAGCTTCTTGAAAATTGTCCTGTTTTTCGGGATTATCTTAATGCTGAATCTGAAGATTTTTTTGCTAATGTTCTTAAAAAACTTGATTTATTAGGGATAACTTATACGCTTAATTATCAAATTGTTCGTGGACTCGATTATTATTGTCACACAGCATTTGAATTTGTTTCTCATCAACTGGGAGCCCAAGGAACCGTTTTGGCCGGCGGTCGGTATGATGGTCTTATTTCACAATTAGGAGGTCCGAATCTTGCCGGTGTAGGCTGGGCTGCGGGCCTTGATAGGTTGGTACTGCTAGCAGAGAAGTCGATAGACAAGCCCTGCTTAATATCTATCATTCCAGTGGGGGATACAGCTGAGAGCCAAGCGTTACAAATGGCTCAAGATTTGAGACAAGAAGGGTTAAACATTGATTTAGGATATTCCGGATCATTGTCTAAGAGGATGAAAAAAGCAAATAGTGTTGGTGCGTCCTGGGCTGTTATTTTTGGTGATGATGAAATAAAATCTCAGAAAGTTGCTATTCGTGATTTAAAGTCGGGCCTGCAAGTAGAAGTGGCCTTTGATAAAATTAGCGATTACCTTCAAAGCAAGATACAGTAAAATTTTGAAAGTGAGATGTGGTGAGTATAAACGATAAGCTTGACCGCGTTGTTGAGCGCCACAAAGAGTTGGCAGAAACATTAGCTGGTGAAATAAGAGTAGACCCAAAATTGTTTGCTAAATATTCGAAAGAATATTCAGATCTTAGCCCCGTGGTTGAAGCTATTATAGCGTTGCGAGCTGCAGAAAAAGAGTGTACGGACCTAGAGGGTTTGCTTGCTGATTTGCAGGATGATCCTGAAATGAAGTCAATTGCTGAGGTTGAAAAGAATGAGTTGCGTATCCGTATTCGTGAACTTGAACATAATATTAAAGTTTTACTCCTTCCAAAAGATGAGATCGATGAAAGAAACGCTATTATTGAAATTCGAGCTGGAACAGGTGGGGATGAAGCAGGTCTCTTTGCTGCAGATTTATTGAGAATGTACGAGCGCTACGCTGAACACCATGGGTGGAAGTTTGAATTACTTCAACTTAGTGAAAGCGGTATTGGAGCTGTAAAGGAAGTAAGTGCAACGATCACAGGGCGCGGTGTGTTTGCTCGGCTTAAATTTGAATCAGGCGTTCACCGGGTTCAAAGAGTACCAACTACTGAAACTAGCGGGCGTATTCATACTTCAGCAGCCACAGTTGCCGTGTTGCCAGAAGCAGAAGAAGTTGATGTAAAAATTGAGGATAAAGATCTACGTATCGATGTTTTTCGTTCGAGTGGTCCAGGGGGGCAGAGTGTGAATACTACCGATAGTGCGGTCCGCGTTACCCATATTCCTACAGGAATTGTCGTACAGCAACAAGATGAAAAGTCGCAACACAAAAATAAAGCAAAAGCTCTTAAAATTCTGCGTGCTCGGTTATTTGAAGCGCAACGTATGAAAATTGCTGCTGAGCGTTCTGCCCAACGTAAAAGTCAAATTGGAACTGGTGACCGATCAGAACGGATTCGTACATATAATTTCCCTCAAGGACGTGTTTCAGACCACAGGATTAATTTAACTCTTTATAAGATCGTAGAAATTTTGAATGGAGAAGCTCTTGACGAGCTGATTGATGCACTTTTAGCGGACGATCAGGCAAATCGATTGGCTGAACTCGATGAAATGCCCCCTCTAAAGAGTAGACAGCATGGGCTAACGATTCAAGCAAGCCTTGAGTGGGGGGCTGCTCAATTAAAGAAGGCTGAAATCAATGATAGTAGCCGAGAAGCAAGGCTTCTAATGAGCATGATTCTTGATATGCCCTTTGAGTATATATTAAGTCACCTTACAAATACTTTAAGCATGCAAGATTTTGAAGTTTATGCAAAAGCTATCAAGCGCCGTCTTCTACATGAACCATTATCAAAAATTGTTGGAAAAAGAGAATTTTGGAGCTTGTCCTTTCAGATTAGCCACGATACTCTTGACCCAAGACCGGATAGTGAGACAATTATTGAAGCAGTGTTGGATTGCATCCTTGATCGGAGTGCAAACTTGCGGATTCTTGATTTGGGAACTGGGTCAGGTTGCCTCTTATTGGCGTTGTTACATGAATTACCTAATAGTTATGGGATAGGTATTGATAAAAGTGAGTTAGCGGTCTCTATCGCACAAGCCAATGCACGAACTCTTGGGTTAGAGTCTCGCGCAAATTTTCTGGTTAGTGACTGGGCGCAGGCGATCCAAGGAACTTTTGATTTTGTGGTTAGCAATCCCCCTTATTTAAGCGAGGCGGATATGAAAATTTTGGCCCCTAATGTTTCTCTCTATGATCCTCATCTTGCTCTTAAAGGAGGGTATGATGGATTGGTCGCTTATCGTAGGCTTGCACAACAATTGGGCAAGCTATTAAAGATGAAGGGACTTGCGATGTTGGAAATTGGAGAGGGGCAAGAGGCCCAAGTTAAGCAGATTATGCAGAAATCCGGACTTGTAATTTTAGGAAAAAGAACGGACCTTGCAGGAAGGGCGCGCTGTGTGGTTGTTCATCGCTCATAAATGCATTAAGTAGAGAGAGGATCTTAAGATGCTTAGTACATAAATTATGAAACGCTCAATAGTTTAGGAAATGGGCATTTTACATAAAGTGAAGTGCTATCATAGCCAAAAAAGCAAATTTTTAGTTAAGAAGAGTTAAGAAATCTTATGATACGACAAAACAATTCTAATCGGATGAATCATCGCACTCGTTCAAATACACCGCGAAATGCAAGTGAGGGCGATAACCGCGGCCGGGGTAATACTTCTGTCCGTAGCTCCTATGAACAAAATTCAAATAATGGGCGGGTGCGGGGAAATCCCCGTCAGTTACGCGAAAAATACCTAACGCTTGCTCAGGAAGCAATTTCTGCAGGTAATATTATTGATGCGGAAACTTATTATCAATATGCTGATCATTACTATCGTTTGACACGTGAAGAATTTGGACAAAGTCAGCCCCCTAAGTCTACAAGTCCTACAGTAGAACCGCTTTCTATGCCTGCTGGAGGTGAAGACAAAGAGGGTTCTGATCTTGACCAACCTCCTCTTGATGTGAAATAATTACTTGAGGAAAAATGAAATTTTAGGGGAGATGAGATGGACTTGTCTGCTTATACTGACCGCTTAAAAGCTGTGCTTCAAGCCGCCCAAACCCTTGCTTTAAAACATTCTCACCAACAACTTACTCCTGAACATCTGCTCACTGCTCTTATGAATGACCCCGAAAGTGTTGTAGTGCGGCTTCTAACTGGGATGAACGTTAACCCTCAACGCATTCTAACTGAGGTTTCAGATTGGCTTAATAAACAACCAAAGGTAGATGGATCAGGTGCAGGTCAGCTCTATATGGCTCCTGAGACAGTATTAGTTTTGGATAAGGCAGAGCAGCTGAGTAAAGAAGCTGGTGATACATTTGTGACATTAGATAATGTCTTGAAGGCATTTATGCTTTCTAAGACATCTCAAGCAAAGCAGATCTTAGAACGTAATGGTCTCACGCTCGAAAAACTTAATAAAGCTATTGAAGACTTAAGAAAGGGCCGTAAAGCAGATTCAGCCTCTGCCGAAGATAGCTACCAAGCTTTACAGCGTTACGCAATTGATATGACACAGCTTGCAGCTGAGGGTAAACTAGACCCGGTCATTGGGCGTGATGAAGAAATACGTCGCATGATTCAGGTCCTTGCGCGGCGGACGAAAAATAACCCAGTATTAATTGGCGAACCTGGGGTTGGTAAAACTGCCCTTCTTGAGGGGTTGGCTCAGCGTATCGTGAATGGAGATATACCTGAAGCCTTGAAGGAGACACGACTTATGTCCTTAGACTTGGGGAGTCTTGTGGCGGGTGCTAAGTTCCGTGGTGAATTTGAGGAACGCCTCAAAGCCGTACTCTCTGATATTACTCATGCTGCTGGCGATATTATTCTCTTTATTGATGAACTGCATACGCTTGTGGGAGCAGGTCAAGCTGAAGGAGGTATGGACGCTTCGAATATGTTGAAACCTGCTTTGGCACGTGGAGAGCTTCATTGTGTGGGCGCTACGACCCTTAATGAATATCGTAAGCATATTGAAAAAGATGCAGCTTTAGCACGACGTTTCCAACCTATTTTTGTTGAAGAACCTTCCGTTGAAGACACTATTTCCATTTTGCGAGGCCTTAAAGAGAAATATGAACTGCACCATGGCGTCCGCATAACCGATAGTGCTATTATTGCGGCTGTCCAACTTTCGCACCGCTATATTACTGATCGCTTCCTTCCCGATAAAGCTATTGATCTGATTGACGAATCTGGTAGCCGTTTAAGGATGACTATCGATTCAAAACCAGAAGAAATTGATGAGATGGATCGCCGGATCATGCAATTGAAAATCGAGCGAGAAGCTTTAAAACGTGAATCTGATGCTGCTTCAAAAGAACGTTTAAAAGATTTAGAAGTTGAACTGAGAGAGCTTGAAAAGCAATCTGAGGCTTTAACAACAGTATGGACGCAAGAAAAAAATAAAATCCAGCAAGCCCAGAAAATTAAAGAGCGGCTTGATCGAGCCCGAAGTGAGCTAGAACAGGCCCAGCGTGAAGGCAATCTTGCAAAAGCTGGGGAGCTTATGTATGGCTTTATTCCAGGGCTCGAAAAAGAGCTTACTGTGATTGAGGCTGAAGCTAATGAAACTCAAGGCATGCTCAAAGAAGAAGTCCGTGAGGATGATATTGCAGCTATTGTGTCACGCTGGACAGGGGTTCCCGTTGAAAAGATGTTAGCAGGAGAAATGCAAAAACTTTTGCGTATGGAAGATGAATTAAGCGGGCGTGTCGTTGGTCAAGATCAAGCCATTCAATCTATTAGTGAGGCTGTCCGTCGCGCACGTGCCGGGTTACAAGATCCGAATCGGCCGATCGGGTCGTTCCTTTTCTTAGGTCCTACAGGCGTTGGGAAAACAGAGCTTACAAAGGCTCTGGCTGAGTTTATGTTTGATGATGAAACCGCCATGATACGAATTGACATGTCAGAATACATGGAACGGCATGCAGTCGCACGATTGATTGGGGCCCCTCCTGGTTATGTAGGCTATGAAGAAGGGGGCTCTTTAACGGAAGCGGTTCGCAGACGTCCTTATCAAATTATTCTTTTTGATGAAGTGGAAAAGGCCCATTCGGATGTTTTTAACATCTTGCTACAGGTGCTTGATGATGGGCGTTTAACTGATGGGCAAGCTCGTACCGTTGATTTTCGTAATACAATTATTATTCTGACCTCTAACCTTGGCAGTGAATTTTTAGCTAATCTCGCGGATGATCAACCTGCAGAAGCAGCAAGGTCTCAAGTTATGGAGGTAGTTCGCCAAGCTTTCCGGCCGGAGTTTCTAAATCGCTTAGATGAGATTTTACTATTTAATCGTTTACGTCCCGACGATATGATTCATGTGGTTGAGATTCAATTGCGTCGTCTAGAAGAGTTACTGATCCAACATAAAATGAAATTAGTTATCTCTGAGGAGGCAAAAGAATGGTTAGCTATAAAAGGATATGACCGCGTTTATGGTGCGCGACCTTTAAAGCGTGTTATTCAAAAATATTTGCAAAATCCGATTGCTTCTCTAATTTTAAAGGGCGAAGTGAAAGATGCGGTCTATGTCAATGCAGGCTCTGAGGGGCTTATGCTTTCAACTGAAGAGAAAAAATAATATTTTTATATAGAAGGTTTAAAGAAGAGGGAAGAAAAAATCAGTACAGAAACCATAAAGAGAATTTCAAATACAGTGATTTTGTTAATGAAACTATAATAACGTTAGAGTTGCACAATTAAAATTCTTTCATGCTCTTTTATCTATCATACTCTAATGATAAAGCCTAACCATAGCTAAAAAGCCGTGGCGCATTTTGTTTAAGCCAATGGATATGTACTTTAGGGTGGGGACACATCAATTCAACAACTGCCCAGAATTGACGACTGTGATTCATCTCAACCAGATGTGCGACTTCATGAGCACACACATAATCCACAACTGGCAGAGGGGCAAATACCAGCCGCCAGGAAAAAGAAAGGTTTGCTGCCTGAGAGCAACTTCCCCAACGGCTCTTTACCTCTCGTACACGAACATAATTGATCTTCTTACCTACGATTTTGGCATATTCTTGGCAGCGTTGACTTAAATAAGCATGCGCATGATGCTTGAGCCAAATTTTAAGAGCCTGAGATAAATTATCCGTAGGACCTTGCATAACAAGCCGAGAGCCTTGTAGCTCAATTTTACTTTTGGGAGCTGGTGAATAATGAATGATATGGTCTTGACCAAAAATTGGGATAGAATTCCCGTTTATAAAAGGGATCGGACAAGGATGTTGGTTGAGCCTTTTTAAAAGCCAATTTTTTGATCGCTCAAGAAAAGCCATTACTTCAAACTCAGGGGTTTGAGGAGGAAGAGTTACAATAGGCCGCTTTTGAAGTCTATCAAGACGTAATCTCATAGACTTTGAACGTGGATTGTAACACAGCTCAACTTCAATGGCAGCGCCATTAATTTGTAAAGGGATAACCAGCAAATAAAAATCTCATTATTTTATATTCGTATGAATAGCAGTTTTTCCTCGCATTTTTCCATTAATTTTATAAACTCATTACATCATAAAATAAAGAGGGTGGGATGTTTCCGTCATTTCTGAAAACGAGTCGAAATCAGCCATTGTTGTTGTCTATGCAAAATAAGGCTGAGTTTTTAATTAAACTTGCAACTCCTGAACACTTTAAGCAGCTCTGGAGCTGGGTCATAGGTAATATTCTTGTGATTGCCTGCTTGGGAGGCATGCTTGTCATGATGAGTGGCGAAACAGCTCATTTAATTCTCTCCATAGGCATTACACTTTGCGCAGCCCTTATCGTAGGTATATCAGCCTACATTTGCTGGCTCTCGATTTTGTGGTCTAAAGATAAAACTTGTGTCATGGAAGGCCTTGATAGCTTGAAGCAAGCTGTCATGGTGACAGATGAAAATGGTGATGCTCTTTATATTAATCGCTACTTTCAAAATAAGTTCGGTAGCCTTGAAAAAAATATTGTTCAGACTTTCATCAAAGAGTTTGTTGTTAAAGAAGCGGTTGAAGACTTCTTAAAGCTTCATGAAGCATCAAAGTGTAATACAATGTGCGAAGCAAGTATTTTGATGAATTCCAAAGAAGAGTTACAAGGGTTATGGAAGGTTACGGTAGCTTCTGTAGAGCATTATACAGGTTATAGTTTATGGATATTATGTCCGGTTCATGAGAATTCTGGTGGCTTAAAAGTTACCCAGAGCTTTTCTCAAGCACCCATGAATTTTTATAATGTTTTTGAGTATGCACCTATGGGAATTGTACTTTTAAATAATGAAGGAAAATTCTTAGCCTCCAACCAATTTTTTCGTGAACAAATTTTTCACAATGAACCTCTCCAGCAAGGGCAAGATTTCTTAGATTTATTGCAAGAAGACTGTCGAGAGAATATTTCAACCCATATCCAAGGGGTGATTCAGGGGCAAAATCTTCCTTTGCCAATTGAAATTAGTTTTGAAGCCCATCAATCAGAAGTATTGTCTGTAATTATCGGAAAGGCTGATAACCATAATAATACACAAGCCCAAGACCAACAATCAGCTGGTGTAATTCTTCATTTCATGGATAACGCTGAACAAAAGAAGCTGCATTTACAACTTGTTCAATCGCAAAAAATGCAGGCGATGGGACAACTGGCAGGTGGTATTGCCCATGATTTTAATAACCTTTTAACGGCCATGATAGGGTTTTGTGATCTTTTGCTGATGCGACATTCTCCAGGTGATCAATCTTTTAGCGATATTATGCAAATTATGCAAAATGCAAATCGGGCAGCCAATCTTGTACGACAGCTCTTGGCATTTTCAAAACAACAGACCCTTCAACCCCAAATACTCAATGTTATTGACTCTATAAATGATCTCTCTGTGTTACTACAACGGCTTATTGGGGTAAACATTCGTTTGGATATTAATTATGGGAACGACTTAGGCTTTATTAAAGTTGATCGGGGCCAATTTGAGCAAGTCATTATTAATCTGGTGGTAAATGCCCGGGATGCTATGGATGGTCAAGGCGAACTGGGGATTAAAGCCTTCAACAAAAATTCCACCAAGCCTTTTTATATTAACCATGAGGTGTTACCTGCGGGTTCCTATGTTATTATTGAAATCACAGATACAGGCACTGGAATCCAAAAAGAGCATTTACCACGGATTTTTGATCCATTTTTCTCAACTAAAGAGGTTGGCCAAGGCACAGGCCTTGGGCTTTCAACTGTATACGGAATTATTAAACAAACAGGTGGGCATATTTTTGTTGATTCAGTTTTGAACGAAGGTACAAAATTTAGTCTTATTCTTCCCTCTTATGTATCTCAAGGTAAGCCCTCTATTCTAGAGGCATCAAAAATTCAAAAATCGGTTGGTGATTTAACAGGTGTAGGTACTATCTTATTTGTCGAAGATGAAGATGCAGTACGTCTTTTTGGTACGCGTGCTTTACGAGATAAAGGATACAATGTGGTTGAAGCCTCTAATGGGGAAGAAGCCCTCAAGTATATCACCTCACTTTTGCATAAGAACAATGAGAAAATTGATTTACTTATTACTGATGTCGTCATGCCAAATTTGGATGGCCCTACCCTTGTCGAGAAAGCTCATGAGATTTTCCCTGAATTAAAAGTGATTTATATATCAGGTTATGCTGAAGATTCTTTCCGTCAACGTTTAGGTCAGGAAAGTGGCATCCACTTCCTCCCAAAACCTTTCAGTTTAAAAGAGCTGGCGCTCAAAGTGAAAGAAGTTATGAATACGTTGCCTAGTCCCCCGGCTCATAACCGCTCAACACAAAATCTTGAGTCTACCAAAAACAATTTTTCAAATGTTCTTGAAGGCTAACTTAAAAAAGTGCGCCTTAAATTGTTATTTTTGCTGAGCCTGTTTAGAAAGCATAAAAGGGATTTTAATCATGCACATTTTTGCTGATCTCTCATTAAAATAAAGTTCAGTCTTGTTGCTCGCAAGTACAGGAAGATCAGCGGGGAGTGAGCCTTGCAGAATTTTAATCACCTGTTTCCCTGTGTCTCTACCAACTTGATATTGATTATTTGCCAATGCAAAGAGAGCCCCACGAGTGACTGATTCACCATCACTGGCAAAGAGTGGAATTTTATATTCAAAAGTGACTTTTAAAATGGCTTCAAGCGCTGAAACAATGGTATTGTCGTTTGCAACATAAATTGCATCCACCTCATGAATGAGATACTGGGTCGCTGAGAAAACATCACTAGTTTTAGAAGCGGGGGATTTAATAATCAAGAGGCCAAATGCTTGAGCATGTTTTTCAAAAGCCTGGATTTGTTTGACAGCATTAATTTCGCCTGGATTATAAATGACCCCAATACGTTTAATATCAGGCATTATTTTTTTAATAAAAAGTAACTGTTGCTTAATAGGAGGAAAATCAATGATGCCAGTTACAAATCCACTCGGCTTGTCAAGGCGGGTCACAAGGCCGGCACCTAAAGGATCAGTAACTGCACTGAAGACCATAGGTATTTTACTGGCTTGATTCGCTTTGAAGATGGTTTGAGCAGAAGGAGTCGTAATTGCTATAATAACATCTGGATGTATGCCTATAAATTTCTGGGCAATTTGCGTTGCGCTGGTGATATTCCCGTGAGCATTCTCGTAATAAATCTGCAAATTTTTATCTTTATGATACCCCTGATCCTTTAGCTCATCGATAATGCCTTGACGAATTAAATCGAGGGAAGGATGTTGGGCGATTTGGGTAATTGCAATCGTTTTATTGGGTAAATTTTGACCCTGGCTTATGGAGCCTATAAAAAAGACTAAAATAGATATATAAAGGCCATAAAAGCTAAAATTAAATTTAAGGTTAGTTTTGGGAATGTAAATTAAATATTTCATTATCCTCTCTTTTCAGGAAATTTTTTATCAAACCCCATGTACCAATCACTAGGTTGCAAGGATGCCACTGCCAACCATTCTAAAGAGAGATTATGAACAAATTATTTTTTATCATGGTTTAAGACTTTAAAGTTTATCTCATTTGTATATGGTGCTTAGTATTCACAATGTCAATCGGTTATTTATTCCCGCTATGTTTTAAGCATAAAATACGAAGACTTTCGGCTCTTTAGGAAACGGTCTTTTCAAACTTAGGCCATGTAAAAATAAACTTTGTCCCCTGTCCAGAACAGCAGTCTATGCTAATACTTCCTCCTCTTTGCTCGACGAGTTTTTTCACCAAAGCAAGTCCTAAACCATTTCCTTCAATTTCATCTTTGGGCTTTAATCTCTGAAATGGTTGAAAGATTGCTTTATGATATTTTTTTTTGATGCCTGGCCCATTATCCCAAACGGTAAACTCAACCATACTTTCGAGTTGCTTGCATGAAATTGTAATGATAGCTTCTTCAAGTCGGTGATGGTGTTTTATAGCGTTACTTAACAAGTTATGGAATACTTGGTAAAGAGGGGGTTTAGGGGTAATAAGAGTGGGTAGCGTTGCAGGATCATATTCAAATTTTATGGTACCAGAGATATCAAGCATATCAATAACTTCAATCAATAAATTTGTAACATTGAGGGCCAAGGGTGCAGTATTGATTTTCCCTGCTTGATAATATTCCAACATATCGTTTATAAAAGCTTGCATCCTTTGGGTACGGTGCTGAATTTGCTCCAGCATAAATTTCGAATCCTTATGTAGTATTTCTCCGGGCTCATGACCAATAAGCTGGGAAAAACTGTGAATTGTCCGTAATGGTGATCTTAGGTCATGAGAGGCTGCGTAAATAAAAGACTCAAGATCTCTGCTAGTTCGTACCAGTGTTGTATTTAATTTTTGATGAGAATGAGTGATTGTAGTCAGGGCAGCTTCTCGATTTAAGGCAATCTCGCGGGCTTCTACTAAGGCTGTAATGTCTCGCCAAGTTAGAAGGCTTTCAATGATATTCCCGTCTTTATCTCTGGTCGCTGTTGCACTGGCAGTTATATGAAGTTTTTTTCCTTCCTTGGTCTTAAGTTGAAGCTCAGCATTTTCAATAAGACCTATCCTCATAAATTCTTCTCTCACGGCATCAGCTTGACCTAACGCGTCAGGATGATATAAGTCAAAAACCTCCATTGTTAAAAGTTCTTCAATTGTGTAACCAAGATACTTAGTGAGAGTTTTATTACAATGTAAGATCCGTCTTGTTGGAGTATCTAAGGTCAGGAACATATCAGGTGCATTGTTATAAAAATCTTCGAAATCTTTATTTGCTTTTTCTAATTCTTTAATTTTTTGAGCTAAGAGAAGATCAAGGCGTTTTTTTTCTGTTAAATCTCTACTTATTCCTGCAAGGCCTAAATTTTGTCCTTCATCATTTAAAATACTTGATAAAGTCAAAAGAACCGTAATTCGTGCGCCGTCTTTACGTATGCGGTCAGTTTCATAATCTATAATTGGTTCTCCTTTAGACAACTTATTATTTACATATTCTAATTCAATTTGTTTAATATCTTGAGGAATAAGAAAAAAAATAGACTGACCAAAAGCCTCTTCAAACGTATAACCATAAAGTTTTTCAGCACTTTTATTCCAGCTTGTGATCGTACCATCCGGGGCTGTTGCAATAATGGCTTCTGAAGACGATTCTACAATATAAGAAAGGTAAGCTTGATGAGAAGAGGGAAAAGGTATGTGCATAAACCAATCCTTTTATACGTTCTAATTTTTTGAACTTATTTTACTATTCTTCCTACTATAAAGCATTTTTTTAACATACCTC
>JACVCA010000015.1 GCA_016742295.1 Alphaproteobacteria bacterium
AGTATGGGGCGTTCATGCGGTCATGATCGAAGAATTAATTGATTTTTTTCATATGTCACTGGAAGCTTCAAGAGTAGCTTTAGCTGAAGGATTTGCATTGGCCGGTGATAGAGTAGTCCTGACTGCAGGTATACCTTTTCAAGTATCTGAAAAGACTAACATCTTTGTCCCGGGTACCACAAACCTTCTGCGAATTATTGAAGTAAAAGAATAGCTTTAAGGAATTCCATAGTGACGGTCGAAGATAATTCTTTAAGCGAGCGGATTAAGCGTTACGCTAAGGTCTCAACTTCTTTAACGGGCTTTGCTACTAAAATTGCAGGCCATTATTATTTGGGACGAGATATGAATTCTCTGACCTATGCACAAGAACTTAAAGCTGTTTTAGGGGAGCTTAAAGGCCCTATCATGAAAGTAGCCCAAATGCTTTCAACAATTCCCGATTTTCTCCCGTCTGAATATATGGCAGAGCTTGCTCAGCTCCAAGCCCAAGCTCCACCTATGGGCTGGCATTTTGTAAAGCGGCGGATGATGGCAGAGTTGGGGCCTGATTGGTTGACTAAATTTGCAAGCTTTGAACAATCTGCTTCGGCCTCTGCCTCTTTAGGTCAGGTTCATAAAGCTATTGATCATCAAGGAAATGTTCTGGCTTGTAAGCTACAATATCCAGATATGACTTCAATTGTTGAAGCCGATTTACAGCAGTTAAGGATTTTGCTTAAGCTTTATGATGCCTATGATAAAGCTATCCAATCTGATGAAATATTTAATGAAATTAGTGCCCGCCTCCGTGAAGAACTTGATTATCAGCGTGAAGGGCAGCACATACAAATGTTCTCACATATGCTTGAATCAGTACCAGGCGTTCATATTCCTCAGTACATTTCTTTCTTATCTACAACCCGACTTTTGACGATGAGTTGGCTTGAGGGTCAGCCTCTCATGCAGACCCAAGAACATTCGCTTGGTCAACGCAACCAGATTGCACGCCATATGTTCCGTACTTGGTATACACCGTTTTATCACTATGGAATCATTCATGGAGATCCGCATTTAGGAAATTATACAGTCCGGGAAGATCAATCGGTCAATTTGCTTGATTTTGGCTGTGTTCGCGTCTTTCCTATAAGTTTTGTTGAGGGAGTTCTCGATCTTTACCATGCTTTGCTTCATAATGATAAAGATCTTGCAGTACATGCCTACAAAAGCTGGGGGTTTACCAATATCTCCCAAGAGCTTATGGAGATCTTGGACATATGGGCACGTTTTTTATACGGGCCTTTAATGGAAGATCGTGTGCGCCCCATTGAAGAAAACCATAGTGGCGTTTATGGCAAGGAAGTTGCAGCTAAAGTTCATGCAGAATTAAGGCGCATCGGTGGGGTCAAGCCGCCGCGTGAATTTGTATTTATGGATCGGGCTGCAATTGGCCTTGGGTCAGTTTTTATGCATTTAAGGGCTGAACTTAACTGGTACCAGGAATTCCATACACTTATTGAAAATGTTAATGCTCAAGCTCTCTTGCAAAACCGTGAAAAGCTTTTTCAAGGAATAGAAGTAGAAGAAAATTCTTGAGTTTGTCTTTTCCAAAAGCGAGGTTTAAAAGAATTTTTTTATCATTGACATTGCTCTTGATTGATGTAACATTAATCAAGAGCAATCCCTATAACAATGATAAGAGGTTCAAATGAAATTGTGTCAACACCCCAAAATCATCAAATCTGATCATTTTTCACCCCTTATTCTATGTCTTTTCCTTTTCTTTTTTCTTCCTTTGTTGCTGTTATATCCAGATTCTGACATGACCCTTTTGACTGCATTGGTGCTTTTTGCAAAATCTATTCTATAGAATGAGACTGAGATAGAGGGAGCTTTCGTTGTCAATATGCATTGAAAGATGACCCATTATGTGCACGCAAAAATGACCCACCCTGGGAGTTTTTTTAGAAAGATATACTTTGGTAGGATAAGTAATTGATCAAGTAAAAAAGACCATTGCAATTGCAATGGTCTTTTTTATGCATCAAAGATCTAAGGGGTTTTAGCCTGCGTGCATTTCTTGTCTTTTTCGCATGCGATAACTCTCATTGCCCGTTTCAATAATGTCGCAGTTATGACAGATTCTATCAAGGAGTGCTATTGTCATCTTTTTATCACCAAAAACAGTAGCCCATTCGCTAAATGCCAGATTTGTTGTTATAATTAAAGATGTTTTTCCATGGAGTTTAGAGAGCATATGAAAAATAAGCTGGCCTCCATTCTTGGAAAAAGGGAGATATCCCAGTTCATCTAGAATCAGGATGTCTATTTTTTCCATTTGCTTGGCAAGCCTACCAGCATAACTGTCTAACTTTTCTCGCTCAAGCTGATTTGCTAAATCTACCAAGTTAAAAAAGCGGACTTTAAAACCCTCCCGAACTGCCTTTGAACCAATGGCAATAGCTAAATGAGTTTTTCCTGTGCCCGTCCCGCCAACTAAGATAACATTACGAGATGCTTGGACAAACCCACACCCATATAAGTTCATGACCTGCTCAGAATTAATCGGCGTATCTGTGAAGATAAAATTATCCAAATCTTTATTTTCTGGAAATTTCGCCACACTCATTCGCATTCTGATGGCCTTGAGTTTGCGTGTCTTAATTTCAGATTTTAACAATTCATGGAGCACAAAAGGGATCGCTGATTGACGCTTAATTGCTGTAGAAAGAATCTCATCGTAAGATTCCATCATCCCTATTAACTTTAGCTTTTTAAAAGCGGTTATGATATCTCCTCGGCTAGCTTCATTCACATTCATAAGAGAGCTCCCGATAATAAATGATCATAGAGTGTTAAGTTAACTTGAGGAGCAAGGTGTAGAGGAGGATAATCAAACCCTTCTCCGGCCTCTGAATTAACTTCTTCCTGTTTCCTTAAGATAATATTCAAGATTACATCCTTACTGATTGTTCGCGCCTTTATAGCTTGAGCACAAGCAGTAACAACAGACTCTAGAGATTCTAAAGCGACATAAGAAAGAATATGGGCAAAATCCCGAGCGCCATTAGGATGAGACTCAAGCTGTTCCCTGACAATGCTCAATTCAGAGGGCAAGCTAATATCCATAAAGGGGGCTCCGTTACGAAGAGCTCCTGGTTTACGCTCTAGCAAAGGAAGATAATGGCGCCAATCATAGTACGTTTGTCCACGTGTGAATCTCCTTGTATGGTACCCCACCTCTCGGCCCTCATAGGTAAGAATGAGGTGATCCGCATAGGCTTTTACTTGCCCAATCTGCCCTGCACCCGAGCAATGAACGCTATAGCTATTTCGATCATATCGAACCAAACATGTAATGGACACTTTAACATCCGTTTGTTTATATCCATCAAATAACACAGGTGCTGAAACCAAGCAGGGTTGCTCTTCCTCAAAAACCTCATCTATCGTTTTATCTCTGAACTCTGGATGTTTGTGAGTCTGGTTATAGGCTATTACCCGGCTTGAGAGGATATCATTCAGCTCTTGCAAGCTCGTCCCAACTGGCATGGGAGTAAAGAATTGTTGCCGATCGATTTTTACTTGGCGTTCGACTCGTCCTTTCTCATTGCCGCACCCTGGGGTACAAGCGGTGGGTTTTATCCGATAATGGGCACAAAGCCGCTCAAATGCAGCGTTCCATTCTCGTGCTCGACCCTTGAGAACTTTCCGAACCGCTGTCTTCATATTATCATAGATACCACGCATAGGGCTCCCTCCAAAAAAGGTAAATGCCCTCACATGTGCATCAAAAACCATTTCTTGCGTTTCATTAACGTAGATATAAACAAACCTTTTCCGAGAGTAGCATAAAATAAAGTGGGCAACTTTTACGGAAATAGTTTCTCCACTAAGAATTACTTTCTCACTACTCCAATCAAACTGGTAAGCTTCTCCAAGAGAAAAATAAAGGGGAACACAGGCAGAACTTCTCTCAGAAGAAGACCGCTTGTTCCAACTCGCAATATATCGGCCTACAGATGAATAACTGCCTGTATATCCTGACGCCTGAAGAAGCTCAAAAATTTGCTTTGTAGTTCGTTTGGGGCGAGCTCGGGCGTTATCTCGGAGAAACTTCTCCAGTGTCTCTACATACTCTCCTAAAGCAGGATAAGGCTGAACTTTACGTTCATAAGAGGTACGTGGTGTTCCTTCACAACGAATAATGCTACGTACTGTATTGCGAGAAAGATTCATGTCTCGACTGATGGCTCGGATCTTCTCTCCACGACGATAACGACTAAGTATTTTACGCTTGGTTTCCATTATTAACATCCTCTTGTTAGCTCCTGCTCTCATTAAAAAGCAGAAGAATACCTTAAATATTAATGGATGAATGGTAAGTAATTCTCTCACACTCTTAGGTGGGTCATTTTTACATGCACATCTACCCATTTAATGGGTCATTTTTGCATGCGCGTTAACAACATTAAAGACAATCCTCTTTACAATCAGCTTATTGTTAGGAATAGGTAGGTCTGCGTTTGCATCAGATACACAGGATGAGGTGGTCTGTTCTGCACCTAAAAGGTTAGATAGACACCCTCCTCATCACAGGAGTGAAAGCGATGATATCCCTGAATGGAAGCTTGGCACTTTGCCTGATGAACTTATAGCGGTGATTGTTTCCTCCCTTCCAAGGAAGGACCAGGTGAGTGTAAGACGGGTTTCCTGTAAGATTAAAGAGATCATAGATGGGTATGCCTGGCCAAAGCAATCATGTACCCTAAGAGGAGAGTGTTTATCTTTGGGCATTGATGCGATCAAGTCCCTTCCTTTTCGTTCTCTTACTCTTAGATTCAAAAGGTGGAAATCTGAGGATATTCAGTCTTTGGGCTTGCTGAGAGGTCCCACCCCTCTCAATATGGACTCTAATCAGATTGGAGATGCTGGTGCAGAGGCCCTCTCTACACTGACTGGCCTCATCTACCTCTATCTAGATGAGAATCAAATTGGCGATGCTGGCGTAGAGGCTCTTTCCAAGATGACCGCCCTTAAAGTCCTTGCCCTGTACCATAATCCAATTAGCGATGCGGGTATACGAGAGCTTAAAAAACTCTCTGATCAGGGGATCAGGGTGCGTTATGGGGAGGGTGATAACTGGATAGAAGGCTTAATAATCGCTGATCGAGGATAAGGGTAAATTCTGGGAACAGTTTTGACGAGAGAGGTTGAACAAAGGTTTCAGTGATTTTGGTATCTGTTGCTCCGGCCTGCTTTAAGCTATGAGGGGGCTCGATAAAGCCTTATAGGGTCTTTTCTGATCCCCTCATTTGCCCTGCGGATATTTTGGAGAATCAACCCAGTCACTTTTAATTGAACTATCTATTTGAAAGTTTCGCCACTTATTTGAAACTTTTTTAAAGCAAGCCGATTAATAATAGAAAATTTCTTGTTAATGACCAATAGTCATCATATAATAAGAAAATTTAATTGTTATTATTTAGGTCCTAAAATGCAAAATTGTTATAAATTAGGGTTAGTTACCCTTTTATTTTCTTGGTCCTTTTCTTTTAATTTGTATGCATCTACCTCTGGTTCGGAAGAAAGAAGTGAGGAGCAGGTAGAATATTGTTTTCCCCGGCGAATAACCACTTTAGAAGATCTTGGGGCATATGGCGAAAATTTAATCGGGATGGCTAACTGTCCGGAGCGCGAATATGTCATAGAGCTTGCAAGCCGACAACCGGAAATAGATCTACCTCTTATAAAGTTAGAAAATAATGAGAATTACGAAAATTATATTTTTGGGAAAACTTATGCATTAGGGGTTGCTTACAAAGCATTGGCATTAAAAAAAGACTGCCCTCCAAAACAATCGGAGGAATATTGTAAGCTTCTATTAGAGGCTTTTACACAGTACTTTAATATCTTTTCGAATTTTACCTCAGCATTACCTCATGTTAACAAGCTTATAGCAGAGCACCATTATGGATTATATCGTTCCCAGGGCGATACTTACTTTACTTTGTCAGGTCTATATAAGAGTGAACAAAAACCTCAAATTAAACGCCCTTATTGGCTTCCTGAAGCTATAGTGGCTTACGAAAAGGCTGTCTTATATGGAGGACAGTGCATAGAAAACTCTAGAATTGATAAAGACCGAGTGAAATTACCTCATTATTTAAATGTAGTAGAAGAAACAAAATTTAGCTTATATTCAGCCTATCTTAGTGGCGCACAATTCCAAGTCGCTCATGAGCGAAGCGAGTGGTTGAGACAAGCCAAGGTGCTTAAGCAAGAATTTATGGCTCGTAAAGAAGGAAAATATTACAAAGCAGCACAAGAGAGTTGGCAAGTTTATGAAAAAGCCCAACAGGTTCTAGCTAGCCGTGCTTTGCCCAAAGGAAGAGCGCAGCAAATTGCAAGAGCTAAAAAGTTACAGCTTAAACTTCAAACTGAAGACCAACGAGATAACATTATAAAAAATATTCATACACATACCGTTCCGCTTAAAACGAAAATTACGGGGATGCATGATAAGTTAGATACGCTATTATCTCATTATTTTTACACAGGGGATAAAGGGGAAAAACTTCAGATTTTAGCTAACCTCAATAAAATAGAAAACAAGATATATCACTCTCTATTTTCTAATGATACTGCTTATAACGTGGAGCTTTCCTTAGAGGCTTTAAAACCAGTTTATGAAACTTACAATAAGTTTTTAGAGGGAGAACACCTGTTTACATTTCTTCCTAAATTAATTCTTCATTTTAAAAAAGAAGGGGAACTCTCGAAGGTTTATGAGAAAGTTAGCCTTTTAGAATATTTAGAACAGAAATGTTATGGAAATACTAGAGTAGTAACTCGATATATTATAGCAGCAATGGATAATCTTATGGGTAACCACGAAAAGTGGCTCGCGTTTGAAAAAGAAGTTGAAAAAAAGGCTCAAAAACTGAAGAAAAAGAAGCAAAGGGCCAAATTAAAAAAACGTCAGGCTTTAGTGGAACTTATAAATCAGGACTTAGAGGCAAATACGAAGTTAAAAGAAGAAAAAGATGATTTGAAAGACAAGTCAATAGCTGAGCTATCTGCGCAAAAAGTAGCCTATCAGGATCCTTCTTTAAGCATGGAAGTTAATATGTGGCAAGATAACAATAGCCAGGAGTCTAAAGCTGTCAAGCTAGAGCGTCATGAAGAAGCAGTAAAGCAGAGAGAAACAAAAGCAAAAAAAGATAAGGAAAAAATTACCGAAGAAAAGAACATTTTATCTCCCTCTAAAGTACTCCCCAAAGAAACTCTTGATCCTGTCCTACCAGAAGTATTTTCTCTTACTAAGCTTTACAATCTTACCGGGCTTGCAGAAGTTATAGATAACAATATAGAGCAGAATCACTGGAAATTTACGCTTGAAGATTTGCAACATTATTATGAGGCAATGGGATGTCATTATAAAGCTAGTAAAGGGAGCCATAAAAAGCTCGCAATGCCGAAAGCAACCCTAGTGACCCAAGGCGAAAACTTAATCACGATTATGAATGAATTTAAAGGTACCTTTACTCTTCCTCAATGGAAAGATAAGCATGTGCCCTATTATTTGCGAACTCAGATTCTCGTCGCACGTAAAAAGTTAGCTGCAAATAGATTAAAGCTGCTAAGTGAAGGAGTAGGAACTTCTGGCTCGTAATAGTCTAGTTAATTGGAAAAAGAGGGTCAGAAGGAAGGCAGACGTAGTCGCTTTTTTTATTATTGTGGGTTCGGAAAAAGCAGTAAGAGTTAGTATCACATTTCCTGAAGATGTTTAGCAATTATAAATAAAAGGACAAGAGACCCTCATATGACAAGACCTTCTTTCTTAGAGGTAGAGGTTTTAAAATACGACAAGAAATAATATTCATCCTAATTCTTAAAAGGAAAATATGCGTTAATTTGATAGTGCTGTGTGTGGCACTTTTAAAATCATAAGGGGCCTCATATTTCTTTTAAAGGCAAAACTTCTTATGAGCAATATTAGGAACTAGAGAACAAAATTCCCTTTCAGGGTAATGTAAAACTCAGTCTCATTGGGATAGCTCCGATGAAACCCTTTGACTAAGAAATAGCAAGTACCACTCCTGGAGAAAAGAGCATGAGCAATCTTTTCAAACTGAAATGTAGTGTATGTAGTGAAACATCACACTTTATCTAACTCAATTTACTTTTTTATTTACTTTGTTTGCGCTTTTTTAAACTCTTTTGCAAATCCTCGAGCTCCAGTTTTATTGCTTTATCGTATAAAGGAATAAGTGGTAAATTATCTTTTTTCCTCGCTTCTACAGTGCTTTTTTCTAAGGCCTGGTAAGCATTTACAAGAGAAAGAATGTGAGCTTTTAAGTCATCCTTTTCTATCATCTTCTCATATTTTCTCTTTGTTCCATGCTTAGGTTCTTCTTGAGCCTCCTCTATAAGTTTTGCAAAGAAATCATCCGTGAGTACTTTTCGCTGCCTTAATTCATTAAAATGACCAATATCATCAAGATTACCGTTGAGGGCATTCTTTAATTCAAGTTCTGCCAATTCTTCATAGTTTTTAGATGAAAGGTCAGCACGTCCCTTGTAATTATAAAATGAGGCTAGTTCACCTAAAGCATTATATAATTCTTCACAATTTGTTAGGCCTGCATCTTTTAAGGATCTCACAGAATGTAAAAGCTTTACCTCGTAAATCCATTCTTTTTCAGCCTTTGTTAAATCCCTTACATTAATACTTTGGTCACTACTAATAAGTTTTCTTACCATACGCTTATTTTCAGCTTCGTTTAAAAGTGCAGAAGCATAATCATTTGACCCTAAAACTTCATTTGTGGTCATTAATAGTAAGCCCCATGTTAAGAGTATATATTTCATTATTAATCTCCTTCATTATCTCTCGACTGGTTGTTGCCTGCCATTAAAAAGAAGGCAGATGGTTCCTCTTTGCCTAAATCTCTTTCTATTGTATATTCAGCTTCAGTTTTAGGCCTTGAGGGGGTAAATTCATAAAGAGCTGAATATAATAAAACCTTTTTCTTTAAATCTGTTGATTTAGTTTTTAGCGTATCACAAATTGTTTTCAATAAATACTCATCATGTTGTATCACCTCAAAAATAAGAGGCCTACAATTCGTACAACAATCGTTTCGAGAAGCTATACTTAATATAAATAACTCTGTAGTGGCGTCTCCTGGAAGTTGAATTTGTTTTAATATTTCACTAAAGCGAGATAATGGATTTTCATCAAAAGTTGTTGCCTGTTGATCTTTAAGATATAAAACTAATGGTTCTTCACTATGAAGCCAACCTTGAAATTGGTTATCTTTAAATGTCTCTAAGCCTTCAGACTTTGTTTCCAGTAGGGAACAACTAATTTGATCCTTTTTGCCAATTGATTCTAATAGCGGGAGAAGCTCCTGCCGCATTTGCTCATAATTTTCTTTTCCTAAATCCTTCCAGTTGTAATAACTGTTGATAGGTATAAAAGGTAAGAGAGTCTTATCCTTGTTATCGCCAGTAAATTTTATAACTTCTGCCTTTGAATGAATGCTAGAATGTCCGCTAATAAAAATTGCTGGCAATTCACGTCCAACTACTTCAAATTTATCCTTTATAGTGTATCCTAAATCTATTCGTGCCTTAATAAAATTGGTACGGTTTGAAGCGGGTAGAGGTTGTATAATGCTCAATATTTCCTTTCCTGCTCTCTCATGCCATTCTATAATTTCTTTTGAAATGATGTGATTATTATATTTTAACACTAAAGAACTTATTCCCAACTCTTTGTCTCCAACCCATTCTCCAATTTCCTTGGAGACTGTCGCTTGAGCCGTACTTGAAGAGCCTATAGTACTTTTATCCTCATCCTGCTCAGATGCTATTTGCTTACCTTTATCATGTTTTTTTGGAGCTGAGGTGGCTTTTGATCCTTCTGCTTTATCTTTTTCTTCCTCTAATGAGCTTGAAGAAGAGGAAGAGCTTTCTATTCTACGTCTTTTTGAAGCTTCAGATTTTTCTTCTGTTGAAGGGGCAAATTTTGATTGATTTTCAGATGACTCCTGCTTATTTGCAGAACTTTGCGGATCTAGTGATTTATCATCATCACTAGCATAAACATAAGTATGAGAGGCTAAAAAAGAAAGAAAGGTTATAATTAACGAGAATTTTGAAAGATAAAAACGCATACCTTAATCCTTAAATAAAAACAACTAACCATTTATATATAAGATATGACATTTATATTTCAAGAGGCTTTCATCCAATTTCTAAAAAATTCCTTGCTACTGTAAGCTCTCTTATTTTAAATAAAGCCCTTTTATACGTTGTTCATTTAAAGATTTAGCGTAATTGGTCTATCCCCTATTTATTAATTCTTATTTAGATGAGTATATGATCTCTATCCATGAGTTTCCTGAAGCTTAATTAGCTCTAAGCTAAATGATATAGGCCATGGGTGCAGGAATTCTGTAACCAAGGCTAGAAGAGTACAATTTTTTCTGGCTTATAGTTTGTTTCATAAATCTCTACCGCAAGTTGCTCTATTATACTTGTCTATTGGGAGTTGGAGTAGAATATGCTAACTTAAAAGTGATGCATTAATAGGAGGAAAGGCAGTTGCCTCTTTAAGTGTTACTCATTGATTTAAGGTAAGGACGGAACTCTTCAATAACAGCTTTATAAAGCTCTCTTTTAAAAGGTATCGCCAGCTCTATTAGATTACCGATCTCTGTCCACTTCCATTCACAAAATTCTGGATGTTCCGTATGAACATTAATCTCTTCATCTTGTCCTTCAAAGCGCGTTAAAAACCAAGTTTGAGATTGGCCGCGATATTTTCCTCTCCAAAGTCGTCCAATTAAGGGAAGAGGAAAATCATATTTATGGGGAGTTAAAGTTTTTGCAAGAATGGTAACGTTATTTGTTCCTATTTCTTCTTTAAGTTCCCGAAGTGCAGCTAATTCTGGGCTTTCTCCTTTATCAATACCACCTTGAGGCATTTGCCAGGCATGAGGTTTCGTTTCTGTGCGTCTTGCAATCAAAACTTTATCACTTTGATTCAAAACCATTATTCCGACACTCGGTCGGTATGGCAAGACGGCGCGAGGGGGCCATCTCATCGTTCTTAAAGGCTTTCCTGAGGATAATCCCCACTATAACCAAGCTTCATGCGGGGATTGGTGCTTTCCGGCAATTGTTCGGGAGAATCTGAATCCGGAGAAGGTTGAGGTTGAGTGCCTGGATTCAGGGGAGGTAAGTCTGTTTTAATATTAGGAAGATCCAAAATGACAGCTGGGACCTCATCTTCGTTCCGGAAATGGGATGAAAGATTACATAAAAACCATACCGCTATCATAAAAACTAATACAAAGAGTGCCCTCACAAAAAACTTGCAAGCAAATGGCCGTTTGCAAAGTGATTTAAATTTTTGAGTGTCTCGATTTGTTTCTATCATTTTACGGGTGCCTTGATTTTCTTATAAAGACTGATACCACGTACAATATGCAGGGCTTGTTCGAGCTGATAATCAGTGAGTTTTTTTTCTTCCTTTGTTGCACTAACCTCCTTAGGCCCTTCTTCCTCAAGCTTCTTTTGGGTTTGCAATGTTAAAGAAGATTTTTGCAGTGTATCAGGATTTACGGCTGAAGCAAAATTTGATTCATGAAGTCTTTTACTTTCATCTAAAACCTTTAGGTCAATAGCTTGCTCAATAATAATATCAGGATCTATACCACTTTTTTGAATTGAACGGCCAGAGGGAGTATAGTACAGAGCCGTTGTCAATTTAATGGCGCTCCCATCAGTCAAGGGAATCACCGATTGTACGGAACCTTTACCAAAAGTGCGAGTTCCAATCACAAGACCACGTCCATTATCTTGAAGAGCACCTGCAAGTATTTCAGATGCAGAAGCTGATCCCCCATTGACTAGAATTGCAATTGGGAGTCCTCGTAAAATATCGCCGGAAGTGGCTTTTAAATAGTGATTTTTATCTTCGCCTCGCCCTTTGATAGATACAATAACACCATTTTCTAAAAAAAGGTCTGAAACATCGACGCAGGAATCAAGCAATCCACCTGCATTATTACGAACATCAAGAATAAGACCTTGCAGCTTTGCACCAAGCTCTTTTTTAAAATGATTAACGGCTTCTTTAACCCTATTTAAAGTGGCTTCGTTGAATGTGCGTATGCGAATATAACCTACATTCTCTTCAATTTTAAACTTTACAGGATCAATTTTGATGTCAGCGCGGATCAATTTAAGAGGAAAATCTACCTCATCTCCACGCCGAATAGTAATTTCAATATCAGTATTAGGCTCTCCTTTGAGCTGATCAACGGCTTGTGTAAGAGTTAATCCGTAAACGGGCTGTTCGTTGATACGAACAATCAAGTCACCTGGCTTGATACCTGCTTTGGCTGCAGGTGTATCATCTAGGGGCGAAACAACCTTAATTAATCCATCAACCATTGTGACTTCAAGACCCAATCCCCCAAATTTGCCGCGAGTTTGGTTTTTTAAATCTTTATACTGAGCTAATGTAAGATAGTGCGAGTGAGGATCCAATGACCCGAGCATACCATTGAGTGCTCCTTCAAGAAGCGCTTCGTGGGTTGTCTCTTCTACATAATAATCCATAACATGACTTGCAACATTCGCATAAAATACAGCTGCTTGTTGAAGAGTAAGTTCATTCTTTTTCGGAGAATCACTTTTATCTTCTCGACCCGCACAAGAAGGAATAAAGACAATAAACGCCATCATCAGCAAGAAAGAGCGAGAATAATTCACGTAACGCATTTGAGTTAAAGCCTATAACTTATTAATATATCTTTTAAGTGTAGTCGATGATGGGGAAAGAACCAAGCGAGATCTTTATAAGTTGCAATTTAAAAGTGTTTAAATGTTTTGTTATTAAGCCTCACAAAGCTGAAGAAGGTGCTTTATAAATATTTACTATGCTTTTAAAAGGCAAGTACCTGTCATGGCCTTAGCGGAATCTTCTAAATTTAAAATTTTTAAAATTGTAGGTGCAACGTCGGCAAGTTTACCTTCTTGCAGTTGTACGCCTTTATAAGGTTTGGAGATCAATATAAATGGCACTGGATTACAGGTGTGGGCGGTGGGGCTGATACCCGTTAAAGGATCTAGCATCATTTCAGCATTGCCGTGGTCGGCGGTAATGATCAAGGTGCCGTTCTTTTCTAAAACTGTCTTTTCAAGGCGCGCAAGGCAGTGATCAATAACTTCAATGGCTTTTTGCGTAGCCTCTTGATTGCCCGTATGACCCACCATATCAGGATTGGCATAATTAACGACCACGAGTGCATAATTTCTGGTATTTAATGCTTCAATCAACCGATCTGTTACTTCATCAGCAGACATTTCAGGTTGGTAATCATAAGTGGGAACAGCAGGTGAGGGCACTAAAATACGATCTTCTCCTGGAAATGGTGCTTCTCGTCCCCCATTAAAAAAGAAGGTCACATGAGCATATTTTTCGGTTTCAGCAATACGTAATTGCGTAGCCCCAGACTGCGAAATAATTTCTCCTAAAACATTATTCAGTTCAATTGGAGCAAACAGACACGACATATACTTTTTTAAGTCAGTCGAATATTCAACCATTCCTACCTGGCTGGCAAAATGAATGATTCTTTGGCGCTTGAAATTTTCGAACTTTGGAATGACTAAAGCATTTAAAAGTTGTCGGGCCCGATCAGCACGGAAGTTTGCCATAAGTAAGCCGTCGCCATCTTGCATCCCTTGATATCCAGTCATTGCTGTTGGTACGATAAATTCGTCGTCAATGCCGGCATCATAATTTTTTTGGATGATTTCTAAGGGCAATGAGGATTGAAACCGTTCCCCATTTACTAAGGTATTATAAGCTTTCTCGATACGATCCCAACGATTATCTCTATCCATTGCATAATATCGTCCTCCAAAAGTACCCATCTCAACTTGGGCTTAATGTTGATTTACCCCCTAAAAGCCTT
>JACVCA010000016.1 GCA_016742295.1 Alphaproteobacteria bacterium
CGTTTTCTGAGAAGGATCTTTTCAATCAAGGGTATAAGATAGTTTTTCATATTACGCCTTATACCTGTGATTAGCTTGAGTCCTCTTTGATAAAGTGCCTTGAAGAGTTCTTTAGAGATAAAACCTTTATCAGCAAAAATGCTTCCTTTAAGATTGCGTGTCATTTCATCCAGGATAGAGCGTTCATCAACATTCCCGCGGGTGATTTTAACAGCCACAATGCTGCCCTTATGGTTAATCACCAGATGAAGCTGGCGAGTAGAGCGGAGGAATCTCACCTCCACCCCCTCTCAGAACCGTACTTGACAGTCTCCCGTCATACGGCTCCCCTTATTCAGCCGCAGGAAATATCCCTAATTGCCAATGAATAAACAATTCTCTCTTTTGTCGAGCCGCCTTAGTAAGCCACTTCGATGCTTGT
The DNA here is from genome assembly GCA_016742295.1 of Alphaproteobacteria bacterium. GTDB lineage: Bacteria > Pseudomonadota > Alphaproteobacteria > JAGOMX01 > JAGOMX01 > JACVCA01. The sequence goes on from JACVCA010000016.1 coordinate 422, forward strand.
GTTTTGCTTCGATGAAATCTTTTATATTTCTTCTTAGCCCATTTCACGAGCATTCTATTAAGCTGATTAAAGACGGGCGCCATCGCCGACTTGCAAAAGAACCCATAATAGCGCTGCCAGCCCGTAAGAACCGGCTTATACATTCTTGAGAACTCCTCAAGCGATTGAGAACTTCTTAGGTTGAGTTTCCACCGTTTCATTTCTTGGCTCATGGCTTTTATAGACGCTTTGCTTACGGCTGGAGAGAAGTTTACAAAGAACTCTCCCTTAGAGGCGCTGTAACATAAACGAGGCCTAAAGGTATACCCTAGAAAGTCAAAGTTTATGACAGGGTAATCTTGAGTCCTTAGTTTATCCTTACAGTAAACAATCCTGGTCTTGTTCTCATTGAGCTCTAATTTGCATTCACTAAAGCGTTTCGTGAGTTTCTCCTTTATATACTCAGCTTGCATTTTACTCTTGCAATGGATAAGTCCGTCATCCGCATAGCGGCAAAATTCCGCTTTGGGAAATGTTCTTTTCATCCATAGATCAAAAGCATAGTGCAAAAATAAGTTGGCTAAGAGAGGGCCGATAACCCCACCTTGAGGGGTTCCTTTGGTTCGATCCACAATATTTCCGTCTCGCACCATCGGCGCCTTCAGCCACCTTTCTACATAAAGTAGTATCCACTCTTTATCCGTATGCTTCCTTAAAGCTTTCATTAGCAAAGCATGATCGATGTTGTCGAAGAGGCCCTTAATATCAAATTCAAGAACCCAATCATATTTCCAACATCTTTGGCGAACTCTTTCAAGCGCTTGATGCGCTGATCGGTTGGGTCTATAGCCATAAGAGTCTTTGTAAAAGATTTCTTCTAAGCTTGGCTCTAAATAGATCTTAGCAACTGCTTGAGCGATTCTATCCTTTACGCTAGGCACTCCTAGGATTCTTTCGCCTCCCTGCTTCTTGGGTATAGGCACCCCTTTAACAGGGGGGGAAAGTAAGTCCCAGATGACATACGATTCCAAATTTTATAAAGGTTCCCTTTCAGGTCCTTTTCAAAGTCTTTAATCGTTTCACCGTCTACGCCTGCAGCTCCTGCATTAGCCTTAATACTTTGGTAGGCTTGCATTACCACATACTTTGATATTTCATACGACTTTACTTTATTCATAGACTCCTCCCACTCCTTGTGGTTGATCTATCAACATCGTTGAATAAGTCGGCCCCTTCGCTCCGTTTCCATTACAGAAATTTCTTCGCTACTACGAACCGATCCGTCCCTGTACATCCCATTGGTACTCTCTTCCTTGAGACAAGATTGTTCTTGGAATTCTCCCTTAACATGGATGGGACAGGTTCCTGCAGTTCCATGGAAAAGCCCAAATTAAAGTCACGCCGTCTAAATGCCGGATACCATCTCCTCAGTAAACAGGTTTCCAGAAGATTCGTCCCAAAATGGATCAAAATTTTGGTTTTGATATCATCCAAGTTCTTTTCGACACGTCATCAACGGTTCACTTGCGTTCGTCTCTTTAATACCCATCTGACACCGATCAAAGTCGGGTCTTTTCCTCAACGCTCATGACCACAACTCTTAATTGCAGCCACTTGAGGTGATTTAAAACCAGCTCCTGTAAGCAGATTCTGAAGGACCTACCTTCATCTTTTCCATAGCTGTACTATATTTAGTGAAGTTATTTACATTCTTTCCTCCCCCGCATATATCTGCAGCACACTGAGGCCGTAAAACCAGCCGATTGTGGTTTTGCCTCTTGCAGCAAGACCTTTGAAGACACGGTTACGGTTGATGCGTTTGTTGTGGCATACAGGAAGAGATGTTGCATCAGCAATATAAGTTCCTGTCTTTTCTCCAAATAAACTTTGCAGTAACATACATAAAGGGATAAAAAGACGCGGCATTAACTGTACAAAACGAGTGTAGCTCAATAAGGTTGGAAAATCCTGTTTATGCAAATGCATAATGTGGAAGGTGTAAAAATATTTAAAGTTTTTACAAGGACTAAGATGAAAGAGAACCATGATTGTTAGCATTTCGCTTAAACTCATCTGACATGACCGGTCACGCTTTTTCCCGGTATCAATTAACCGATGCTTTTCCCATTCTTCATAAGATTTGCAAAATTCATCAAGGCAAAAAAACAAAGCTGTGATATTGTATCCCATAGGCTAAACTCCCTTCTTATTTTCTAAGCAATTGTAAGAAAGTTTAGCCTACCATCTTTCGAACCTTATCCAAAACTCAGGTTACTTACTGTTAACATCATAATCTTTACGTTACCATATATATTGCTGCCATGGGTGACAGCAAAACCATTTTGCGCCGTCTTGCTTTTACCCAGTGCAATATACTATCAATGTCTTGCTAGGCGACTATGAACAGCATCTGCTGATGAGTGTTAGAGGGGAGCCGTAAAGTAGATTGTGAGGAACTTTATTGAATAATGATTTGTTATATGAGTAAAATAACTATAAAATTCAGAATGGGTGACTTATGAAAATTTCATCTGATAAGGAGAAGAAAGATGACCTTCTTTTATGAAAAGTTAAACATACGGTTTATTTCTTCCCTTCTAATACTATGTTCTTTTCTGTTTGTTATTCTATCGGCTCAAACCCAGGCTGCAAAAGTTGATTTGAAAACCTTAGGATCAGACGAATGGATAAGAACTATGATGCAAAAGTATCCAGAGTTAGAGTGGCTTCTTGATAAATCCGTACAACATACTCAAGAAGGTAAAGCCGAAGATTTTAAACATAGTTGGTCATACAGGCTTAAAGGTGAGAATTTTCCGGAGTTTGAAAGAACCATTTTAAGTATTGTCTGCCTTTATCTTATCACTGATGGCAGCCTACAGGCCTATAATCATTTTACTGAACTTCAACCTCTTCAAGACAAACTTTCTCTAGCGTCATTTAAACATCTTCATGAATTTGCTCAAGGCGTACTTAAAGATGTTCCTCTTGAAACAGTGGAGATCAATTTACTTTTGGGGGATATGGGGAAAACTCAAATTGCTCGTTTAAAGGCGAAAGAATTTGGAATCTCTGAGCCCGATCATGATATTTTTCTTGATGCATGTTTAGAAGAGTGTCCTCAAATATTCACAACTTTTATGGCTCTGCCGTTGGAACAGCAAGAAAAAATTAAAAAGGTAGCAGGACTTGTCCATTTCGGACATGTGACCCATGTGGAGGGTGGCCCAGAAATTTTGACCAAGCTCAAAGAGTCTGGAATCTTGCAAGAGGACCCGAACGGTTTTGATCTTGCGATTTTAACTTATATTTGTGATGTCAGTGCAGCTCTTGGCCATGTTGATAACCGAGGTTCAAAGGTACTTACACAAGATACTTATAAAGCAATTGAAGCAGTAAAGGATTCTATACATTTTCTTGCAACTCATGATAAAAAAGAAGCATTAGCGATGTATTTATCAAAACGTGCGAAGTGGTTAGGTTTGAATAAACATACCAAGGCTTATTTTATCCTAGCCCGTATCGGTGCTATGATGCTGCTGTTCTCACCTGAAGAGGGTCGAGCTTTAATTTCGTGCTATCGGACGCTTTCTAAAACGTACGCTAATATTGTAAATAATGCAATGGACCCTTTGATCTTGAGGCATGAACGAACTCCCACTTATGTGCCGGCAGTTCTTGTTAACCTCTTAAGCACCTATTCAAAGCAAGGAATGTCCAAAACTGAAGGCATCAAACGGTGCGTCCAAGATGGCATGAGATCAATTGCAGAAATTTTAGAACAATATCGAGCGAACAAAACAAAGCAACCCTATAATCCTGAGCTTACAATTAATTTTAATAAGGTTGCAGGGCAAGTAAGAGATAATCCAGCCATATTGAAAAATTTTACCTTTACCATTGATTCAGAAGGTCTTGTTACTCTTAACGCGCCCTCTTAGGTTGTTAAAGCAGACCAGTTTAAAAAACGGAGGGCATTTATCTAGGACCATCGTTTGACCTACCGTATCTTGGACGCCTGGCAGCGTGAGAGAAGGGTAATTTAAATGTCCCTAGGTAATCTAAAGATTTTTCAGGCCTAAGACATCTTTCATCGAGTAAAGCCCTGGCGCTGCATGACGAACCCATTGGGCTGCTTTAAGGGCTCCCTTGGCAAAAAGCTCGCGGTTTAGAGCACGGTGGGATAGCTCAATCATTTCATTGTCGTCAGTAAACATAACCTTTACATCGCCATATATATTGCCGCCACGGGCAACAGCAAAGCCTATTTCACCTTCTTGCCTTTGACCAGTGCGAGCAACACATGCTTCAGGCTTGAGAGTTTGACCGCGTGCAGAAGCTACAGTATGAGCTAGGGTAATGGCTGTTCCAGATGGCACATCTCGTTTAGCTCGGTGATGCATTTCAAAGATTTCGATATCGTAGGAAGGATCTAATATCCGTGCCATAAAATCCACGGCAACATTCAAAAGTGCTACCCCAATGCTGGTATTAGAGGCAGAAACAATGGGGATCTTCTGAGAGGTTTGCATAAGAAGGTTATAGTGATCAGAGGTTAAACCCGTGGTGCCAACAACAATCGGTGTCTGAGTGCCTGCTGCAATCTGCAGGTGATTTGATAGTGATTGGGGGTGGGTAAAATCAATTAAAACATCTGCAAGACGGGAAATTTTGGTGATATCACTTGTAAGAATAAGGTTTTTATCATTCTTGATTTCACACACAGAATTTAAATTCATCCCTTCATGAAGGCTGCCTGGCCTAACAGTTCCGCCAATAAGCTCAAATCCCGAAGTTATGGCAGCCTGTTGGGCAATCATCTTGCCCATACGACCTGCGCATCCTAAAATTCCAATTTTCACAGTTTTAATCCTCCCTGGAATATTTGAGGCTCAATATCCCTATAGTAAAGCGTTTTCAACCGCAGAATACTCAAGATTAAGTGCATTGGCGACAGCAGGATGCGTCAGTCTGCCTTTGTGTACATTTAAACCGTTCCTCAGATGAATATCATCGAGCATAGCCTGCTTGTAGCCTTTATTAGCAATGGCTAAGACATACGGTAAGGTTGCGTTGTTGAGAGCAAAGGTGGATGTCCTGGGAACTGCTCCGGGTATGTTGGTTACACAGTAGTGGACTATACCATCAATAGTATAAGTAGGGGCTGCATGTGTGGTTGGCTTGCTGGTTTCAAAACATCCACCTTGGTCAATGGCAATATCTACAAGTACAGACCCCCGACGCATTTTACGAATCATGTCATGAGTTACAAGTTTGGGCGCAGCAGCACCGGGCAACAAAACCGCTCCAATCACTAAATCTGAGTCACAAACATAGTGTTCAATAGATTCAAGAGTTGATATTATAGTTTTAATTTTTGATCCAAAAAGTAAATCCAATTCTTGAAGCCTTCTTAAAGAACGCTCAATAACCACAGCTTCAGCACCCATTCCAACAGCGATCCTTAAGGCTTCAGTTCCTGCAGCACCACCTCCAATTATGGTAACTTTTGCAGGCGCAACACCAGGGACTCCTCCTAAAAGTATCCCGGCACCGCCTGGCTCTTTTTGTAATGCAGTTGCACCAACTTGAATAGACATGCGGCCTGCAACTTCACTCATGGGTGCTAGAAGGGGCAATCCGCCATGGTCATTAGTTACGGTTTCATAGGCAATTCCAATACATTTAGCATTTAAAAGAGCCATCGTTTGAGGAAAGTCAGGGGCAAGATGCAAATAGGTAAAAAGAAGTTGTCCTTCACGTAGCATAGCACATTCTTCAGACTGAGGTTCTTTGACTTTAACAATCATATCGGCATTTGCAAAAACTTCTTTGCTTGAATTTAAAATACTTGCACCAAAGGCAATGTAATCTTCATTAGAAAATCCAATGCCTTCACCAGCATTTTTTTCAACAACCACATGGTGACCATAATGCGTTAATTCGCGAACACTCGCTGGCGTAAGGCCCACTCTATATTCATGATTCTTGATTTCTTTTACGACACCAATTAACATACTTAGTTGCCTTTCAATTCACGCTTACTTCAACTCAATAACACCTATTGGTTTCTCATATCAGAGGCAACCAGTATTATGCTTTGTCTGTTTGTTTTAGATAATTTAAAATTTGTTCCAAAAATTTATAAGCTTGGCTGCGACTTGTAAGTTCGAGGGAAGGGGCTAGATCTTGCAATTGGGGTTCGATATCTGTGAGAGTATCTGAAACAGGTGCAGGGTTGGTATTATCTTGTAAAGGGCTTTCAGTCGGGGTGAGGTCCTTTGGAACTTTTGGTGGAGAGGCTGCAGTTACTTGCTGTTTTCCTTGTATTTCTTCAATAGCAAGTTCAGCAAGCCGCTTTATAGCAAGCAAGTTATCGCGTAAATTATAGAGAAAAGAAGTTGATTGATTGGTTTTCTGATTAAGGATTTTATCAACTTCAGATGTTGCTTCTAGCGCTTGGCTAAGTTGAAATATAAGAGACTCATAAAAACTTTGGGGTGTGATTCCTTTACTTTGTGAAAACATATCCAAGGTTACTTCACCATCTTTTCTAGCTTGTTCAAGAAGCGTTTTGCCATATTTCTCTTGCTGGCTTAGATGCTCCAAATGTTCAGCATGAATAAAGTCTGCCATAGTATAGTTGGGTTTAGCCGGATCAATAGGTGAAGTAACAGGAACTTTAAATAAAGTGTTGCTGAATTTCTGATTGAGCCAATCAATAGGCGTAAGTCTAAACTCATAGTCTCCATCTTCTTCAAGTTGCGGATAGAGATTATCCCAAAAACGTGAACATAGATCTTTGATGAGGTTTAAACCTTCAGTTAAACCTGGAATTTTCGCAATATGAAATCGGGCTTCTAAAAGCCATACTGCGATTTGTAAATCCTTTGAACTTGTTGTTAAAACTTGCTGGCAAAGCTTGTCTACGAGATTCCAGTCCGCACGTTTGCGGGTGGTTTTCCAAATTCCTTGGGGTAAGTGACTACTTTCCTCCTGTCGTGCTTCGACAATTTGATCAAAAATTGGCTCATATCGTATTAATATACCAGTTTCCTGCGAACCTGACAGTGGCTTACTAAGAGTTTGAGATAAACAGAATTTCTCTTCTGCTTTCTGCAGGAAAGGAAGTTTTTTTTGTGCCATTAGGGATAGCTCATAAAGCTTTTATTTTTTTGACTTTGTACTCGTGTTTCAATAGTTGGAGCTTTGAAAGGAAAGATAGGTAATGGAAGTAGGTCCTTATCCATCATAACGGGTGGAGCTAAATCTGCTTCGGTTTTTGTTTTCTCTACAACTGTTGCAGGGCTCGTTTTTTTAGTAGGATCAAAAAGTGAAAACCGCAGAAATACTTTTGCAGTTGTTGTTTTCTGCGAGGATTGGTCGGGAGCAGCATTTTTATAATGAGTAGGTACCATAAATTGAAGAGTTACCGGTGTTGGCTTGCCCTTTTCATAGGTTTTATAGTCAATCGCATGTGCCTTGAGTAATCGAATCAAACTCCAACGACCTTCATAACTAAAGCGAGCAGTATGATTTGATATAGTAAGATTGGGTTGATGCTCATCCAAAGTGGGTGATGTTGGTCCATCAGCGGCCCATCTTAAAATGACACATAAGGGGTCTCCAACAACCCATTGTCCGGCACGCTTATCATCTCGGAAATCAATGTCATTATCATTAATTTGCAAATTCCAATCTATGATTTTATTTCCTTCAGTTTCTTGATTGCGGTCTGTTCTGAAGTCAACTGCAAAATCAACCTTAGGAACATATTGGTCGGCATTTGCATTTAAAGCAGCACTCAAGATTGGTTTTAATAAGTCAATCTGGCGCAAGAACTGAGAAGGCGAAGAGTGAAGATTAGGGGAATCAATCAACCCATCTAGCGCTTTACGCTGAGACTCGTTAATTTTATTAAAGAGCACCAGGAAAGTATTAACATCATCAACGTTTGCTTCATTGGTCCCATAGAACTCTGACTCCTTTGAAAAAGGGAAACGTCCTGCAAGATAACGATTAAAAAATTCTGCAAGTTCATTATAATTTGCAATGGAGCTGTGACGGGCAATTGATTCACAGCGGTGAATCATAGCCCGCCTAATTTTATTACGTCTGTCAAGGAAGTAATCACCGGTTTTCTCATAAATATCATAGGATAAAACTGCATCAACGCACATGTTTTCATTAATCTGATTCAAATCAAACATTAAGAAATGCTCTAAAATGCTGATTGAGTTACTTGGTGATTGTTTTTCATAGGCATCAATTTGAGTTAAGATACGAGTCCACTTTGAAATCAAAGAAATATTACGGGGTGCTCCCTTGAGGTAAGGGAGGTTGAGATAGGATAAGATAGGATCAGCAAGGTCTTTACCAAGAAAGCGTATACGGGTGAATTGAGCACACAATTAGCTTTTCATATCATTTCGGGCGTAAAAACCAAAAGCCCGTAATCCAAGCATCTCTTGTCCATCCCACCAAGAGAAAAGATCATCCCCTACGCTATAGAGATCATCCCGGGTCAAGAGATTATCAATCATGTGTAAAAGCTCATGACCTTGGTTCAGCAAAAGATTACGTAGTTGTGAAGCTTGGTTTGAAGCATCATTTCGAAGGTAACCACTAAGTAAGGTATTAAAGTGAGGTTGCACCACTTTAAGGTTTTGAACTTGCTGATTTAACGCTTCCTGCTCATCAAAGCCTGTCGCTGTTCGCGGAGTAACCTGAAAAGTCTCAGCATTAGCAATCATATGAAAAATGTTACGACTGAGGGCATTACGTCCAAGAACTTCAAGAATATGTCTAGATTCAGGGGAAACTGTCGGTAAGGTCTCTGTAGCATATTTTTCATAGGTTTGTACAAGTTTGGCAGCACTTGCAAGAGCTGTCTCATCCCAAAACAATAGACGTCCTGGAGGGATAGGTATGATTGCTTTGTATGTGCCTTGATTTTGCATGAAAGGCTGCTTTAGAAAATTTCTTAGGTTTTCAAGTAATGCGTTGTAAGCAAGAGAAGGCTCTGCCGTGAGAACGTTATTCTTGATTGCAAAAATCTTCCCAATCAAAGGTGCATCAAGCTGAGTAAGATTTTTTTTATAGGATGTAAATGCCTTTTGAGCATTGATTAATAACTCATTTGTCACAGTTACCCCTAAAGTACGAGAATTTGCAATGACATTAATTGTAGTTGTATAAGCTTCGCCTGGTAAGAATACATCACCTTCAATCCAATTAAACTCTTTATCTCGAATTGATTCCGCAGCTGAAAAAATAGTTTGAATATTATTAAAAACCTTATTTTCATCAAAATTACGGGTCGCTGTTATCTGACTTATGGAGGTAAGAGCTTCAATAAGCATGGCAAGAGCGCCATTTTCATTAGAAAGCTTGAGTGAGCTATCAAGAAATTCAGTAAATAAGAGAGATAGTTTGCGGCGTGCTGAAGTACTGAAATCCAATATTTTAATTTCACGCTCGCTTGCGTGACTCAATGCGGTTTGATAGTAACTGGTGTTTTCATAAAATTGCTTAGGAAGATCGCGATCAAACAAGTAGTTAATTAAGCGACCAATGTCACCGATATTTTCACTTACCCCAAGATTGTTGAAGCGAATTACTTGATCTTCCAGCTTTGCTGTTTCTTCCACAAATTTTTTGAGCTGGCTAAACTCTGGGGTTTTTAGGGGGTTAAGATAAATTTTATTATCAAGCGTGCTTTTGTCATCAAGCATAATAAAGAGTTTGCGTGCTTTTTGCATAAGGCCTGAGTAAAATGACCTCAAGATGATACTATCCCATGCAGCTGTAATGGCTCTTCGGATGTCTGTATCGTATGTCGTAAACCATGAGGCTGGGATGCTTAAAGAAAATGAATTTTCTAAATCAAGATCTGACATAAATTTTAAAATTCGCAGCGCTTGGTCATTCAAATATGCAGCATCATTAACGGTTGTGAGATCAAAATTACGTTTATTGATATTATGAATGGTTTGATCTACTTCCTTGATAAGAGGTAGTAAAGTTTTTTTGCCCAATTCAAACCGATCATGGGCATGGTAAAGACCAATTCCCCAGCTGATAATAATGCCAGCCACAACGACCTTGGCAAGGTTAAGCGCTTTACTTGTTGAAATAAGCATACGTCTGACGGGGCGTGCAAGCGCATTCTCACGAAAGATTTTATGTTCAAACAAATCATGAATGAATGAGATTTGCCGTTCATCATGCTGCTTGAAAGGGATTTCAATGGCTGAACCCAGGGCTGCAGGAGGAACCCAATACCGTTCATCACGTTTATGATCACCGACAGCAGTATGGTTGCCTGTGTCTCCACAGAAATAAACCCCTCTAAGAAAAAAAGATTCATGGTAGGTTGTTTCTTTAAAAATATTATTAAGATATATACCTAAATTTTCCTTAAGTTTTTGAATCTCAACCTTAAAGATAAAGGTGCCATCTCGTCCTTGCTTGACTCGCCCTTCTGTAAAAATTTCAGCGCGTGTTTTATGGAGAGATTTATTTAGAGCACTAAAAATTTCTTCAACCCACGTTGGAGAATATTGAGATTCAAGTGAATAAGGACATGTCCAGCCCAAAATCCCATTTAATAAGTCAACTGGAAGTTCATTTGAAAATTCTTTAAACCCCTGAATAAGATCGGTTTTTGTGACTAAGATATAAACAGGGACTTTCATGGCAAGAGAATATTGTAAATGCCAAAGCTTAGCATTGAGTTGCTTTGCCCGCATGAGGGTATCATCATATCCCAATTTATGAGGGCCAATTAATTCATCAGCAGGAATCGTAAGAATAATTCCATCCAGGGGACGCTTTAAACGATGTCGTACCAAAAGGTTCATTAAAAATGCCCAGCCTTTGGCGTCAGCATTCAAGCCTTGCTTGGGGAGTAAATAATCTCCGATTGTATCTATAATGAGGGCGCGATCAAAAAACCACCATTGCAAGAGGGGCGGTCATCCTCAATATTGAAATTAGGTCGTCCAACTTGAAGATCTAATTATAGATCTTCAAGAATTTTGGTTTTCCCTGAGTCTACAGCCCCAGTCATAAGATACCATGGTAGCTTGTATCTGAAATTACGCGTCGCAAAATGCTCTTTCAGTATTTTCATAGCTTCCTGGAACGATAAAGAAAGTTCTTCTTGGTCAGAAGAGCGCCAAAAGTTTGTTAAGAAAAATTTACTGCGCTCATAGAAAGTCTTTTTGGGAACTCCCGCATCCTGATTTTTGTGCTCGGATGTCTGGGGTGAAGCGTGATTAAAAAATGAAAGGGGTGCTTTCAAGGAGTGCTTCAAAAGTTCAGTTTTTCGAACCGTGGAAGAGTATGCATAAAGAACACGTAACAGTAAAGCACCTGCCGTGGCTAGGAACCCTAATATCATATATGGGAGATAAGGCAAATAACTTTGGAAGGAACTGGTCATCCTTTTAAATCTCCTAGCTGTTAATATCGCGTGTTTGTAAAATATTATTGATGCTTGAGCGGATTTCTCCGGTGGCTGAATACCATACTCCGTATGATGCAAACATCATGACTGCGAATGCTGCAGCAAAAAATGCGAGCCACGGTCTGAAATCATTTAAATAAATGATTTCTCCGTCTTCAAGTGTATGAATATAGGTTTCAGGGAATAACTGCGCTTGAGGTTTAAAAAGTTCAGGGTCTCGATGGTTAATGAATAAATGCAGTTGGCTGCGATATTTCATGATTGCGCCTTGATCATCAATTCCACGAAATTTACCCTTGAAGCCAAGTCCCAAAGCTAAGTGATATAAGGTAGCCAGATCTGCTTGGCTGGGGTCGCGGTTTTTCAAAAAAGTATCCATTTTCTCAAAAAATAGCTGACCGGCATTATGGGTATTATAAAGCCTGGATTCAAGAAGGTGATTTTCCCAATAAGATTTTCCCGTCCAATCAAGATGTAGAAAAACTTCATCAGCAAGAGCTGCCATCACAAATTGCGCTTCGTTATAGAATTTAGTGGCAAATTCTCCCCCAAATCTCGCAGCGTCAATAGCTTGAGTTTTAAGGAGTTGTTCAAGGCTTCCTAAAATGGCTTCAGGGGTGGTAGGTGAAAAATCAGTTGAAGGAACTGTTTTAGAACTAGTTCCGTTCTGTGTGTCTTCTTCACCAAGAATGCTTGCTTTATGGCGCATAATTTCGGAGTAAAAATCCTCGAAATATCGAATGATAAAGGAACTATCATCTCCTGAACCATACGCCAGTTTTGAATCTATTAACATGTATATAGGTTATCCCTTAATTTTTTCTTTTATATACTCAAACCCATCGTTCTTATTTATATTTTATACACCCCAAATGTTAATATAAAGTTATCTAAATATTAATTTAAGGTTATTTAAAATACAAAATAAGATAATGTCTTATTTTTTCAGCTTATTCACTGCTTTTGGGAACATAAAGGACTAGCTCACCAGGCCTCTTGGCAGGACTGTCTGAGACATTAAAAATCCTTAAATCTTCACCCTTTTTAATGAATTGCTCGTTAAGCTTAATTAAAAAGAGTGCGACTCCTTTAGCGGGCAATAATTTAATTTCCTCCGCACTTTCAATAATCTTACGTTCTGCGCCCAGAATACGATTGTCCATGGCTCTCATCACCGAAGAATCGGTTACGATGACGCATTGTTCAATCCATTGATTCAGTTCTCGCATTGACATTCCGGGGGAAGCTTTTGCCCCTACGATCAGTGGCTTGTTAAGCCAATCATCTCTAAGGTTAAGTGAGAAAGTACGATCTTCAAGGGTAAAAGGTACCACAAGATAACCTTCTTGTATGCGATCTATCATACTTATTATAAAATCAAAAACATGGGTATATGTTTGTAGAAGGTCGTTGTGATCATAAGGCTCCAAGATGGGTGGGATCTGTGCAGGGTGCAATCCTGCAACTTCTCCTGCAAGTCCACAAAGACCGATATAAAGCGCGAAAGGATGAGAAGCATTTGACCTGAGGAGAGCTTCAAAAGGTAATAAACCAATGGAGAGCGCACGTGCTACATTTTCAGCATCTGCGGTCATAAGTCTATTGGATTGGGATAAAAGTCGATCCGAGAGAAAAGCAATTTTTTCTCGAATGCGTTTACAAATATTCTCTGTGGCACGCCCTAAAATCGAATTTTGTTGAACTTTTAGGCAAGGGGCAACAAAATCTTTTAACACGTAAGTATTTGAATCACTGGAAATCTTAAAAATGGGGAAACTCACAAAATCTGATGGTGGCTCTTGCCCGACGAATAATAAGACATTAGGTGCAATTCTCGGTATTGAAATGTTGCCCTCACCGGTGTTTTCATCAACGACAGACGGTCCTTCGCGTGATACAAAGCGTGCAGTATTTCCAACTATATTTGCAGCACCATATTTATATTTTGGCACAGCAATATAAACTAACAATGGGTTTTTCTCCATCTCCTCTTCATAAGGAGTCAAATCAATGGAAATTATTTCCCCTTCACT
>JACVCA010000017.1 GCA_016742295.1 Alphaproteobacteria bacterium
AGACTCAATCTACTTAATATGAGAGCCTTTTGTTTGATTGGATCTGATGGATATGTCCATAAAAAAATACCCCCCTTCATTCACATCGTAGGGTATAATGCACCAGAAGAACACTTTATGCTACGATCATCTTTTGATGGGCGTCCCACAGCCCTGGAAGTACCTACTGCGGGTAATGTGGAGTGGGAGCTAAATGAAGTTATTTTAGTCAAAGCAAGGGATTTACTAATATAACAAAAAATTAATAATGGAGGGTGACATCTGTACGTGAAGACCTGAGTATAAATTTACAAAATCAAATGGATCTTTGAGCAGAGTAATCTCTATAAGTTATAGATGAATTGAGGTATGAGTTTATCCCTTATACTCCATAAGAAGGGTCAAAATTTCTAAAAGAATAATAGAAAGATTAAGCAGATGAATGGTTATTCAAAGAACCGTTCTAAAATCTCTTTATAAATCTTTTGCAGTATTACCAAATCTTGAGTGGCCACATGCTCATCAATTTGGTGGGCCGTTGCATTTTTGAGCCCACATTCTATAACGGGTGTATGATGATGGATAAAGCGGCCATCAGACGTACCGCCTGAGGTACTTAACTCAGGTGTATGGCCGGTGACTTTTTCAATCGCCTTGATCACAGTATTCTTAAAAGCTCCGGGCGGCGTACGGAAGGGTTCACCGCTAATGTTGAAAGTGAGAGTATGTTTTCCTGCAGTTTTTAAAGCAACTTCTTCAAGCCATTTAATCAATCCTTGTCCGGTGTGAGCATTATTATATCGAATATTAAAGTCAGCATATGCTGCCTGCGGGATGACATTACTGGCAGGATTACCTACATCAATTGAGGTAATCTCAAGATTTGAAGAAGGAAAGTCTTCACTTCCCTGATCAAGTGGTGTTTTGCTAATCTCTGTTAAAAAGCCAAGCAAACGCGGGATAGGATTATCAGCAAGTTCGGGATATGCTACATGGCCCTGCGTACCATGGGTAATAATTTTGGCATTGAGACTGCCGCGACGACCAATTTTGACAGTATCCCCAATTTGAGTTTTACTAGTGGGTTCGCCAATTAAGCATGCATCGATGATTTCATTTCGTGCTTTAAGCCATTCTAGAATTTTAACTGTACCATTGACGGCAGGCCCTTCTTCATCACCTGTAATCATCAAGCTGATCGAACCTTTAAATGTAGGGCCTTTGTCTTGAAGAAACGCACTGCTTGCAGCAATAAAGCACGCAATAGCTCCTTTCATATCGATGGCTCCTCGCCCATAGAGCAGTTCACCTTCAATATATCCTGCAAAGGGATTAAACGACCAATGAGCTGGATCCCCCACCGGTACAACATCCGTATGGCCCGCAAAGCAGAGATGCGGGCGGTTGGTGCCAATTCGTCCATAGAGGTTATTTACAGGGGGCGATTTTGGATCACTAAATGAGAGAACATGGCAAGTAAAACCTAGATCTTTGAGCGCCTCACTTACCACAGCAATAGCCCCTGCATCTTTAGGGGTTATACTAGGGCATTTTAATAAGCGTTGACATAAGTCTAAAGCATACATTCTTATATGAGCTCAGTGCAAATCAGCGAATTGGAAAATCGAAATACGTATCAGGAAAGGGCTCATCTTGCAGACAGTAGTGCCACCACTCCTTTTCATAATTTATAAATCCGTGTTTTGCCATCAAGTCTTTTAAGCGTATACGATTGTAGTGTGCTTCTGCTGATACGTTTGGATTCATTGTATGAGAAAGCTCATCGAAGTAATCAAATCGTGTTCCCATTTCAATACTATTATCATTAAACTGAAGAGCTTTCGCAAGTTGAGGATCTTTTAAATCATTCCTGGGTTGATAAGTGTCTTGAGAAGGAACAGGTAAGGGTACAAGAGTTAGATCAACTGCAGCCCCTCGTGTGTGTTGTGAACGAATCGCTATAAATCCCAATTCAAAGACTTTTGATTTATCGATAGCAGGATAAAATGCAGCTTTCATCTTTTGATCATTTATATCCATAGCCCATTTTACAATGTCCTGGGCAGCACGAAGTGGACGGTAGGCTTCGTAAACCTTGAGCGTCATGCCTTGATTTAAGATTTCTTCTTGGGCGCCGGCAAGAGCATTTCCCAGAGGAATGCTTACAATACATCGTTCAGCTTCGTACCCTTCAAGAGGCCGTCCAATAAAATTATGAAATTTTGCATAACTGATGTCTTGAATAATCGTGGGGGCTACATCTTCAAGATAAATAAACCCGTAGGGTAGACCATGGGTGTTTGCTTTTATATGTATTGAATGAGGGGCAGCATGAGACATAGATTTGATTCCCGTGATTCTCTATATAAAGGCCTTATAGAATTGCAGTTCGTTGTTTAAAAGGATTATTACATCAAACGCAGGGAATGAAAACACATTTCAGATTTTGAAAGAATAATTTTCAGGAATAATTGCAGTAAGAGCTGCATTTCATTTGAAATATAGTATAATTAAAAAGTAGTATTTTGGACATAGTATAAATATTACTAAAAAATATATTTAGAAAAAATGGATATATATAAATTATATTGCTTCTAGATGAATAATTTTTTAATGTTGTTTCTGTGTTAATGATTCTCTATTAAGAAAAGAAATAATGGGGTGAATATAATTAGAAAAATGCTTGTTAACTTTATCAATTTTGGTTTGTACATTAAGTTGGATCTTCTTTCTCGTCGCCACTGCTCTTGACTCGAGCTTCTAAATTCATTTAAGTCTCAAATTCATCAGAAGGTTTCTGTATCATTTATGGAAACCTCCTGCTTTTATGCTTGTCCTCAAGCCCAGCCCAACTTCAGGTAATATGAAAAGTTTGCAGCCTATCGGCGTTCCGCAAAAAAAGCCTGTAAGAGCTCAGCATTGACGTCTTCTTGAATCCCCCCCCAAATTTCGGGTTTATGATGACAAGTAGATTGTTCAAAAATCCGTGGCCCATGTTCAATCCCCCCTCCCTTAGGATCGTAAGCTCCAAAATACAATGCTTTGATCCGTGCAAATGAAATCGCTTGCGCACACATAGGGCAAGGCTCCAACGTCACATAGAGCGAGCATTCAACCAACCGCTCGGTGCCAAGTTTTTGACAGGCTTCCCGTACAGCCAAAATTTCGGCATGAGCTGTTGGATCTGTTCGTGCAAGTGTCTCATTGTATTGCTTTGCGATAATTTGGCTTTGATAGGTGATCACTGCACCAACAGGAACTTCATTGCTTTGAAAGGCTATTTCAGCTTGTTTGTAAGCTTCATTCATAAAGAGGTCCGGTGGCATCACGTTTATCAATACTTTATTTACGGGTCTGTGTCATAAATTATAGACGTCAGCATATAATTTTTAGAGAGCGAAAGCGATGATAAAAACGCGCCTTGAGTCAGATACAATGGGGAGTATCGAAGTCCCCGTAGATCGATATTGGGGGGCACAAACCCAGCGTGCCCTTGAAAATTTCCGTATTGGAAGTGAGCCCTTTCCTAAAGCGTTCATTCATGCGTTAGGCGCTCAAAAGCGTGCAGCGGCGGCTGTTAATTTATCTCTAAAGCTTTTAGAGCCTGCAATAGCCAAAGCGGTTATTCAAGCTGCAACTGAAGTTATGGAAGGGCAACTTCAAGAGCACTTTCCATTGATGATCTGGCAGACTGGATCAGGAACTCAGACCAATATGAATGCCAATGAGGTGATCGCAAATCGGGCCAGTCAGCTTTTGGGGGGTGAAATGGGATTAAAAAGGCTGGTTCATCCGAACGACCATGTAAATATGGGGCAATCTTCAAATGACACAATTCCAACGGTTATGCATATTGCTGCGGTGCAACAAATACATCAAAAGTTGCAGCCTACCCTTGCGTGTTGTTTTAGAACCTTAGATGCCAAAGCCAAGACTTTTAACCAGATCATAAAAATTGGTCGCACTCATTTGCAAGATGCTACTCCCCTGACTCTGGGGCAAGAGTTTTCAGGCTATGCTGCACAAATCCGCCATAATATAGAACATCTCGACACAACGTTACCCCGTCTTTATAAATTGGCTCAGGGAGGCACTGCGGTGGGAACAGGACTCAATACAGTCAAAGACTTTGACCGTAAATTTGCAGCTGAAATATCGGCAATTACGGGACTTCCTTTTGTAGTTGCAGAGAACAAATTCGAAGCTCTCGCGACACATGATACTCTGGTTGAGATATCAGGAGTGTTAAATGTTATTGCAGTTTCGTGTATGAAGATTGCGAGTGATATAAGTTTGTTGGGGTCAGGTCCCCGCTCTGGGATTGGAGAGCTAATTTTACCCGCCAATGAGCCAGGCTCTTCGATTATGCCAGGAAAGGTTAATCCTACTCAAGCCGAAGCCTTAAAAATGATTGCCGCGCAAGTGATGGGCAATCATGTAACTATTAGTATTGCAGGCGCAAATGGAAATTTTGAGTTAAATGTCTTTAAACCAGTAATTGTGTATAATTTACTGCAGTCAATTAATTTATTGAGTGATGGCATTCAAAGTTTTACAGATCACTGCCTGGCAGGAATAGAAGCTAATGAAAAGCAAATTCGTAAGCATCTTTATAACTCTTTAATGCTTGTAACCTCTTTAAGCCACCATATTGGTTATGATAAATCTGCCCAAATTGCCAAAAAGGCCTTTGCTGAAGATAAAACTTTGCGGCAAGTAGCAACAGAATTAGGTTTTGTAACCGAGGCCCAATTTGATGCCTGGGTTAGACCCGAGCAGATGATAGAACCTTCTTAATGGTGAACAAAGTCTCTTTTATTAGCTAAATATTCGCTGCATATTCTGCTTGGAAGATCTGGACAGGACCTTCGTGTACTAAAGAAGTTTGTTTTGGTAGTAATTGCGTTATCAAGGGTAATACACCATAGATCACTTTCGCTTAGATTTGCGCGGGTCAAATCAGCATGGGTCATGTTTGCGCACCGTAAAACGGAATCTTCAAAGTTAATTGCAGTGAGATCAGCGCCTTCAAAAGGTGCACCATCTAGATAGGCGTGGACAAAACGTGTTTTGCTTATGTCTGAGTTCTTAAAATCTTCCATCAATAAATCAGCCCCATCAAAAGAGCATTCCGCTATAATAGTATTTTCAAAGTTTGCGTGCTGCAATTTGGCGTAGTTAAATTTTATATTCTTAAGCCTCATACCCTTAAAATTAGCGTGTTCTAAATGAGCGTCAGTAAGGTCAAGGTTCTTGAGAGCTCTTCGTGGTTGAGCAAATTCATCTTTGGTAAAGTCATGATTTTTTAAGTGAATCGGTTCACGTGGTTGGTTCGCTTTTTCAATCATCTTTTCAAGACGTTTTTGGCACTCCACTCTTGTTTGTAGCTCAGGTGTTGCGGCCCATGTAAGAGCCTTAAAAGGGTTAAAGAGCATTAAAAAGATGGTTAGAAAGTATATTTTAGAATTCATTTGTGTCTTTCATACAACTAGGCTATGTTGAGCCTAATTTATTTGACTTACTGCAAGTTGTCAATTCACTTACAAATATGGGATTTTGCAAAATGCAAAAGCAAGACAATTGGCTTATTGAACTTATAAAAACAGTGGTTTATGCACTTGTTTTGGTGGTTGGTGTCCATACGACCTTTTATAAACCTTTTAATATTCCTTCCGGATCAATGGTACCAACTCTTTTAATTGGGGATTATATTTTTGTCTGTAAATTTTCTTATGGATTTAGCCGTTATTCAATCCCTTTTAGCCCTAATCTTTTTGAAGGTCGTATTTTAGCTCGTGATTTAAAACGTGGAGATGTTGCCGTATTTAGATATCCTCGCGATTTAAGTGAAGATTGGGTCAAGCGGGTGATTGGCTTGCCTGGCGACCTTATCAAGGTAGAAAAAGGGTTAGTTTATATTAATAAAGAACCCGTTAAGCTCAAAAAAATTCAAGAAAATTATAATTGGACAAGTGAGCGTGGGAAGCTTTTTGTTGGCGATCTTTATATTGAAACTTTGCCAAATGGAGTCGAGCATTATATTTTAAAATCAGATCCTTTTGGAAATGGACGGTTGGATGACTTTCCGGAAAGGCAGATTCCGGAAGGCCACTATTTTATGATGGGAGATAACCGTGATCACTCAAATGATAGCCGAAATTTAAATGATGTAGGATTTATTGGTTATGAGTATTTTATAGGTCGGGCAGATCTTATTTTCTTTTCCACCCAACTGCCAACAGAACCGGGATCAGGCTGGTGGAGTTTTTGGAAGTGGCCGACCTCAACGCGATATAATCGGATCCTTCGCTTGATTCAATGAGAGAACGGGTGACTGATTCACTTGAGCAACTAGGCGACCTTTTAGGGCATAGATTTGTAAATGCCGCATTATTGGAAGAGGCGCTGACTCACTCGAGTGTTCATTCTATGTCCAATCATAAGAATTATGAGCGTCTCGAATTTCTGGGTGACCGAGTGTTAGGGTTAATTATTGCACGCTTGCTTTATGATCGATTCCCTCATGAAAAAGAAGGCGTTTTAGCGCTTCGCTTTTCTAATTTGGTTCGGCGTGAAACCTTAATAAAAATTTCTCAAAAGCTTGGCCTCGAACGGTATCTCATTCTGGCACGTGGAGAGCGGATGAGTGGCGGGCAAAACAAACCTTCCGTTCTTGCCGATAGTTGCGAAGCTTTGATTGCAGCCTTGTACTTGGATGGCGGGCTTACAAAAGCTCAGCACTTTGTAGAGACATATTGGGCAGAGGAATTTGAATCTTCTGATCCCTCACTTAAAGTTCCTAAGTCTATACGGCAGGAGTGGGCGCAAGCTCAAGGTCTGCCAGCTCCTACTTATAAGGTAATAACGGTTGAAGGTGAAGATCATCTACCCCTTTTTACAATCGAAGTACAGGTTCAAGGTTATCCAGGTTTAAGGGTGCAAGGAGCCTCAAAACGTGAAGCTATGCAGAAGGCTGCAGATTTATTTTTAAAAGAGTTAAATAAGCATGAATCAATCCGATCGTAAAAATTGCGGTTTTATAGCAATTTTGGGTGCGCCGAATGCAGGGAAGTCTACTTTGTTGAATAATCTTGTGGGAAGCAAAATTGCAATTGTAACTCCCAAAGCTCAAACAACACGTTCACGGGTATTAGGAATTGTTATAAAGGGTCAATCGCAACTTATCCTTGTTGATACGCCCGGAATTTTTAAACCTAAGCATCGTTTCGACCGCGCAATGGTTAAAGCAGCTTGGTCTGCTTCAGGGGACGCGGACCTTATTGTTGTTATTGTAGATGTACATTCAAAAAGTCTTGAAAAAACTGAAACGATTCTGGATCAGTTGGCTGCAATGGGGCATGAACCTATCTTAGTTTTAAATAAGATTGATCAAGTGAACCGTTTAGACCTACTTGCGATTGCACAAAGATTAACTAAAGAGCGTAAAATTCGTGAGACTTTTATGATCTCAGCGCTGAATGGAGACGGAATTGATGATCTTTTAAATTATTTAGCCAAGCACCTTCCTGAAGGACAATGGCTTTTTCCTGAAGACCAACTCACTGATATGCCTCAACGGCTGATTGCAGCTGAGATTACGCGTGAGAAAATCTTTATGGCTTTACATGAAGAATTACCTTATGCCATTACAGTGTATAGTGATAGTTGGGAAGAATTTAAAAATGGTAGCGTCAAAATTACCCAAACAATTTATGTAATGCGTGAGAGCCAAAAATCGATCGTCGTCGGCAAGGATGGTCGTCAAATTAAACAGATTAGCCAAAGGGCCAGGGAAGATATGATAGATTTTTTTGGCAGGCCCGTGCATCTATTTTTGCATGTCAAAACTCAAGAAAATTGGGTTGAAAAACCTGAATATTATCGTGAAATTGGTCTTGATTATGATGCTTAAGGCTGTCTCTTTGAATAAATTTATTTTAGGAGTTGCAATAGGGTTCTACCTGTTTCTCTTACCTATTTTGCAGCCTTCCTTCGCTTGTAACCCAGAGTGGAATAAATTACCAAAAGAAATATGGAGAGAGTTTTTTGAAGAGCTGGATTTCAAACCTGAGACCGTCATTATTCTGCCTCAGATTAATTTTAAATTTAAGCAGCTTTTGGCCAAATTTTTATACAAGAAAGATTATAAAGAAAAATGGATCCAGGCTGCAAGAAACATATCTGATGCAAGGTTGTTTCTAAAGTGTATTGACCAACATCTTCGTTCTGATTTGGGCAGTCTTAAAGCCCACCTCTCATTTGCACGTATAGCTGAAGTTCAATTTCACTGGAAATCACATTACATGGTTTCACAAGAAAGCTATCTGCAAGGCAAGTATTTATTTATCAAGCATTACGCTTTTGCAGCTGCAAAGGGTAATCATGAAGCAAGAGCTCACCTTAAGTGGCTCTTAGATCTTCCAATTGATAATCCTGATAGCCCCTTTGCGTGGTTAAATCACGCCCTCATAAAAAAACATAGGTTAAAAACTGCTCCTCACACCCCTTCCGACATCCAAGCTTTGGTTCAAAAGGAAGGTAATGAACTTGAAAATGAAATTTTATTGTTATTAAAAAAGTATGCATCTTAAATAGGCGTTCTTGCCTCCTCACGTTTCTTTACCTAAAATAGTCCTATGGATTGGATGGATACAGGAATCGTGCTTTCAGCACGTGCTCATGGTGAAAGTTATGCAATTGTAACACTGCTGACTGAACATCATGGCCGTCATGCAGGTCTTATTCGTACTAGCAAGAAGACCGCAGCTCTTTTACAGATTGGCACGTATGTAAGAGCAGATTGGCGAGGACGATTAAGCGAACACCTTGGGTTTTGGACTTTAGAGCCTCTCAAGATTACATGTGCAAACCTTTTAGATCGACCGCAGGCTCTTTTGGCTTTAAGTGCAGGGTGTAGCTTAATAGATTTGGTGTTGCCAGATCATGAGGCGCATCCCCTTCTTTACCGTAAGTTTTTAAATCTTTTAGAGAAGCTTGAGAAACCTGCATGGCAGAAATCGTATGTTATTTTTGAAATTTGCATGTTACGTGAGTTGGGATTTGGGCTTGATCTAAGTCGTTGTGCTGCCACAGGGGTTACAGACAATCTTATGTATATTTCACCTAAGACGGGACGGGCAGTTTCTCAGGAAGGTGGCAAGGACTATGCGGAGCGGCTTTTACCATTACCCAGCTTTATCATAGATCTGGAAGCTGAAGTGACTCCTCAAGACTTTAAAGCTGGATTACGTTTAACTAGCTATTTTCTAGAGCGCTATGCGTTAGAGCCTTCGAATCGTAAAATGCCATCAGCACGGGTACGTTTGTCTGAAGGGATAAGTACTTAAAAATGTCAATAAGAAAAAAGATTCTAACCATGCTAATACTTGTTCATTATAGCCATTCTCTTGATAACCAAATCAAGGATTTTCTACAATTTTATCGCGTGTGAGTAAGGAAACGCTTAGAAATAACTTCAAGGTACACTGGGCTTGGCAGGCTTAGTATTTTTAAAGTAAACTTGAATATTATTGTCAAGTAGGAGTTTATTATCAGTAATGAGCTAGTCTACAATTTTGTTACAACACTGCAGGCCGCCTTCTTCGCCGTTACATTTTACAAATTGCTTTTGTAACTATTAATTTGAATTTGCCTCGAATGTAGTTCCTCGTCCCGGAACAATGGGATAATTAAAAACTTTGCCTCAAGCCTTATAATCTTGCTATAGTGAAAAGGAATATTATTATTGAGGATAAAAAAATGTACCGTTTAGTCTTATGGACCTTGCTAATTATTATGCACCTCTCGCCCTATAAAATTCTGGCTTCTGATTTACGTTCAACTGAAAATAGCGATTCTTCCTCTCCAAAAGAAAGAAAACTCACAAGAGTTCTCTCTCCTAGGGCGCTTAAAGTAGGGCTGAATCCTAAAAAAGGAAGCCTTATAGAAGAGTTTTACCAAAAACAAAGAGAAAGTCAGCCCTCAAGCTCACATTGTCCTCCAAGTTTATCAAATGAACAAGTTAGTAACATTCTTAATGCTCGTTATAATCAGAGCCGAGGTACAACAGAAGCAGTTCAGCTCTCAGAGTCTTTATTAGTTAGCGCAAAGATAGCTACAGATACTTCTTTCTATAATCTAAAAGCTATAATAACTCCTCAAGTGACAGCTGAACTTTTGTATCCTTTACAATCTACTTATGTAGGTTCAACAGTAAGTCAGTTAAGAAAAACAGAGGAGGTGAGCGGGTTATTAGCAAAGTATGTATTAAAAGAAGGAGGCCAACCTTTAATGTATCGCCTCGATAATAGTGAAATCATAGAAGCAACTCTCACTTTAAGTATTACTCTTCTTCAACATGAATGAGAAGTGTAAATACGCGAGCTTCAGCTATTACATAAGCTTCAAGATAATAAATGAGCTATTTCTCCTAATTTTCCTTTGTCGTTGGATGTCTAAACCCTTGGCTGTATCGCTGTATCGCTAAAACTTCTTCTTGGATTCGAAGCCATGATTCATCTGCATTCAATTTTTTTAAAAGAGCGCAGATTTCTGATAAGAGTTGACTTTCGGAATCTTGTCTAAGCTCTATGCCATTTAAAGATCGGGGCAGTGACATTCGTTGTCTTATATTTTCTTCCTCAGATATTGACGTACCGCTTGAAGAGGATTGAAAAGGAAACAATAAGCCTACTAAAGATAGTAAAAAAGTATATTTTTTCATTATGACTCCAATTGGATTAATTTTTTATAGAAGGATGGGGACATGCTCTCTACTTTCGATCTTATTTTGGTAGCCTTCAATCCCACAGCTAATTTTTATTTTAATTTTTTAAGATGACTAAAGAAAGTGATAAGTTGAGAATGCGCCTCTTGATTTAAAAGCTTTGAATTCGGTTGCTTTCTTTAACATATGCAGATTCCTTTTGCAATAGAATCTATATATCTCTTATGATGGCGCTATGACGATAAAAATAAACAATGCTGGAACAATCAATACCACTCTACTGGATCAGGCCCTGGGGGAGCGGTACCTCAATTATGCAATGTCAACAATTACTTCACGCTCGCTTCCCGATGTACGTGATGGCTTGAAACCTGTACACAGACGCATTCTTTATGCGATGTGGGAATCAGGAAATATGCCTACGCGCCCTTATCGGAAATCGGCAAGTGCTGTTGGGTATGTGATGATGAGATATCACCCCCACGGTGATGGGGCGATTTATGATTCTCTTGTGCGTATGGCACAAGATTTTGCCATGCGTTACCCTTTGGTTGATGGTCAGGGTAATTTTGGCAGTATTGACGGTGATAATGCAGCAGCAATGCGTTATACCGAAGCGCGATTAACGCAAATTGCAGAAAGCCTGCTAAGTGAGCTAAACGAGAATGCCGTTGATTTCCTACCCAGTTATAATGGTAGCGACAAGGAACCTGTTGTTCTTCCAGCGCGCTTCCCCAACCTTCTGGCTAATGGAGCAAGCGGCATTGCCGTAGGAATGGCGACCAACATACCTCCTCATAACGTAAGTGAACTTTGTGATGGATTACGGCAGCTGATTAAAAATCCGCAGACGCCTCTCGCAACTTTACTGAAGCTGATTCCAGGGCCAGATTTTCCTACCGGTGGGATTATTGTTGAGACGGCTCAGAGTCTTTTAAAAACCTATGATACGGGGCGCGGAAGTATAAGGCTGCGCGCGCGTTGGAAGGTTGAAACTTTGAAAAGCGGGCAATACCAAATTGTCGTTACCGAGTTGCCTTATCAAATACAAAAAGCACGTTTAATCGAAAAGATTGCTGATCTTTTAAACAATAAAAAACTTCCTCTTTTAGCAGATATTGCTGATGAATCGGCAGCAGATATTCGTATAATTCTGCATCCGAAAAGCCGTAATATTGACCCTAAAGTTTTAATGGAATCGCTGTTCCGCCAGACTGATTTAGAAGTAAAATTTAACCTCAATCTGAACGTTTTGAATGCCGAAGGCATCCCTGGAATCTTGAATCTTGGCCAAGCCTTAACCGCATTTCTTGCTCATCGTCATCAGGTTTTATGCCGTAGGACCCAACATCGTCTCGATCATATTGCACAGCGCTTAGAGATTTTAGGGGGTTATCTTGTTGCTTACTTAAATCTTGATGAAGTGATTCGCATTGTGCGCTATGAGGATGATCCACGAACAAGTTTAATAGCACAGTTTAAGCTTACGGAAGTTCAAGCCGATGCAATTTTAAATATGCGTCTTAAAGCTTTGCGTAAACTGGAAGAGTTCGAAATTCGTAGTGAATTTGATGCTTTGACTGTCGAGCAGTTAGATTTGAAAGATTTACTTGCGGATGAAAAGCGCCTTTGGCAGAAAATTGATCAAGAAATTATTGATATCAAAAAACAGTTTGGGACTCAACATGAATTTGGTAAGCGCCGCACAACATTTGAAGAGAGCCCTATAGCCCTTATTATTCCACGTGAAGCAGAAATTGAGCGCGAGCCTGTTACGGTGATTTGCTCAAGCAAAGGCTGGATTCGTACGATCAAAGGCCATAATCTTGATCCTTTGGAGATCAAGTATAAAGAAGGTGATGAGGCCCGATTTATTATTCAAGCTGAAACCATCGATAAACTTCTGATCTTTGCCAGCAATGGTAAATTCTACACTCTTGCAATTGATAAATTGCCCCGCGGTCGTGGATTTGGTGATCCGATAAGGTTAATGGTTGATTTAGGTCATGAAGACGACATTATTACCTTGTTGATCCATCAGCCCGATACGGTAGGAGCAGGACGACATTTGCTGCTTGCCGCAAGTGATGGCTATGGGTTTTTGGTTAAAGAAAAAGATGTAATTGCTCAAACACGCACCGGAAAACAAGTTTTAAATCTATCACCTGGAGCGAAAGCTAAGTGCTGTATATCAGTGCAAGGTGATGGAATTGCCGTGATAGGTGAAAACCGTAAACTGTTAATTTTTAAGCAAGAAGAGCTGCCATTAATGAGCCGTGGTCGTGGTGTACGATTGCAATATTATCGAGATGGTGGACTATCTGATCTTAAGAGTTTTGAGCTTTCCACAGGCCTAACCTGGCCTATGGGCATTCGAACCCGGGCTGAGACAGATTTGGCACCTTGGTTGGCGCGGCGTGGTCATAGTGGCCGCCTGCCACCAGTTGGATTTCCGCGTAGCAATAAATTTGACGGTTCATAGCCTCTATGTTATAGGTTGGGAACTATTTTCTGTTCGGTTTTGAGAAAAGGAGACAAAAATGCCCCTCAAATCAACAAGTTCAACTCGTTCTCTTACCCAATTCTGGACTTCTGTTGCCCCTCTTTCTTGGCTTCAAAAAGCATGCCTTATGATTGTTGGGAGTGCATTGTTAGCCTTATCAGCAAAAATTGCGATTCCTTTTTGGCCTGTGAACACCACTATGCAAAGTTTTACAGTTATTGCTCTTGGCTCAATGTATGGGCGCCACTTAGGTG
>JACVCA010000018.1 GCA_016742295.1 Alphaproteobacteria bacterium
AATGGACAATAGAGCATGAGGAATTCATAAGATATTTACAACGCTTTCTACAAGAAGCATCTCAAGCATATGAACCTCAATTTTTTTCGCCAGTCACTATAGTAAGATTATTAAGAGAATTAGTGGTTAGAACGAGAAAATTATCTGTATCTAGAAAATATTTGTCGAATAACAACAGTATTAATAAATTAGAATCCCAGACGACTTTGGTTTTAGAATTAACATCTTTAAAATACTATGCAATTGTCTGTTATCCCATAATGCCAGAATTTTCTAATAAATTACTTTCAGCGCTGGGAATGCCCATGAGAGTGGCGTGGGATACGGATGTTCGTTTATTAGCTAAGGGCACTCAAATTAAAAACTTATCAAATTGTACTTTCACACCCCTTAATGTTGCAGTTTTCGAATCATCGGACAAGAAAGACACACGAGATGAGAAACAAGTATGATGTAGTAATTATAGGAGGTGGTATTTTTGGTGCAGCTATATTTTATCATCTTTTAAAATACACATCTAAAAAGGTCCTGCTTCTTGAAAAAAGAAGGATTTGCAACGGGGCAACAGGTAGATCAGGAGGTTTTATTAGATTATTACATTCCTCCTTAAACTTATGCGATTTATCGACAAAAAGCTTTGATGAATTTAACCAATTTGAAAAGAAAATAGGGAGGTCATGTGGCTTAATTAAAACGGGTTTCTTTACGATCGACTTATACAAAAATTTACCTGCTATCGAAGATCACCTTCAATTTATTAAGAGTAGAGGATTTCAAATAGAGTGTTTAACAAGTCAGGACGTTACAAGACGTTTCAATTATTTAAAAATGCCAATTGATGAAGATAAGGTTGTAATTTATGAAAGGGACAGTGGTTATGCAGATCCAATAAGAACTTGTAAAGCATATTTATCCGCAGGAGTTAGTTTAGGAGGGGATATTTTAGAAAATTTTGAAGTTCAAAGCATTGAAACTAAAAATGGAAAAGTTATTGGCGTAAAGTCATCCTGTTCAAATTTTGAAACACCTTGCGCTATACTTTCTGCTGGCATTGGGACTGATGGTCTTCTTGAAAGCTTGGGGTATAAAGAGCCCAAATTCACAAAAAAAATTATTCATAGTAGCTTTTATAAATATCCGTTGGATAATCTACCTTTTCCCACTTTTCTAGATAAAACCTTAGGATTATATGGTCGAGATTACGGTAATAATCGATGTTTATTAGGGCTGGCAGAAGAGGTGGAACAAATTAATGATAATCAAAAATCGTATTCTTCGATGAAGATAACTAGAAAACTGACAGATATAGCCTCGAAATTTGCTCCCTGGATTACTCATAAGCATTGGATCCAAGGACAAGGTGGTATGGATGCTTATACTAAAAACTGTGAGGGTATAGTAGAATTTTTGCCTGAGATAACAGGGCTATTAATATGTAGCGGGGGAAGTGGGGTTGGATTTAAGCTTGCACCGGAATACGCTAAGCAAGCAGTTTTGAAAATAGAGAACTATTAGAGTTAAATTATTATGGAAAATAACTTAATATTAAGAATAGCGTGCTTGATGGTTACCGTCTATTTATTTTCAAATACAGTTTGTACCCCCGCCCTATCTGAAATAGCTATGTATTTCTCAGCCTCTATTAGTACGGCTCAGAACATAATTATTTTATATACGTTAGGTTTAGGCATATCTCAACTTATTTATGGGCCTTTATCAGACATATATGGCAGACGTATAGTAGCTTTAACTGGAAATAGCCTCTTTGTTTTTGCCAGTATTTTTTCTCTGTTCGCAACTTCCATCCATATTCTACTTTTAGCCAGATTCTTACAAGGCCTAGGGGGAGGATGTTATAGTGTTATAGCAAAATCTATATTAAGCGATGTGTATAAAGGTAATTTGTATATCAATGCTACGGCTGTATTGATGATTTTTTCTGTACTGACTCAAATGATAGCACCCGTTATAGGAGGGTATTTGGTTTACATGTTTTCTTGGAAATCCAATTTTGTAGCTATTCTTTTATATTGCTCAATTACCCTATTGCTCTTGCTTAACTTTTTAACTGAAACAAACCCGGGCGTAAAAAATAATGATAAAGTGATAACAACCATATATCGCAATTATATCGCTATATTAAAGGAAAATGAATTCTGGTTATTTATTGCTTTATCATCTCTAACTCTGGCTTGTATTACTATTTATTATAGTGCTAGCCCTTTTATATTGCAAACTCAAATGGGGCTTTCAAGTTTTAAATTGGGCCTGACCTTTTTATTAACAGATAGCCCGTTCATAAGTGGATGCTTTTTTATTTATTATATGAAAAATAAAGTTGATACATACAAATATATTTTAGTAGGACTAGTTACTATGCTAATGGGGGCTGGGTTGATGATTTTTTTGTCATGTTTAAAATACAAGAGTCCTCTATTACTTCTTCTTCCAATGTCTGTATTTAATTTGGGTACTGGTCTTGTTTTTCCAATAACTACTGCGAAGGCATTATTAATACATCAAAATAAGTCAGGATCTTCAGGGGCTCTTATTGGGGCATTACAGATGATAATTGTAGCCTTATTATGTTTCTGCTTTTCTAAAATAGATAGGGGAACCCCCTATTCTTTAGCTATCACCTTATTTATAATGACGGGAGTATGCCTTTTCGGAAGTTATTACAAATGGCTTTGTGGCGTAAATCGTGCAAGAGTATAATAAACGGCTTTGTTGCGCAAAGATTTAAGGAGGAGGCAAATAGCCTTTTCTCCCAATTTATTATACTTTGACAGATTACTGGCCCTTTATTCTTAAGCATACCTCATCTGGATGCCATTTATCGCCTCTTTGGGGTTGATGTTCCTTAAGCCAGACGCATAAGGAATATCAAATTCAAGGAAGCTTTCAACTTTTGGCATCAAGATACCGCTAAGCCAAACTGTGACTAAGAAAGGAAATAAAGGCCTATTTTTAAGAGACTTTTTCAAGCAGACTTGACCCTTCGACTCAAACAAATTGATTAGGCTTTTTATAGGCATAGCTCTCTTCCATAACCACTTTATGCCTTTTCCTACCTCTTTTGCCACTCTTTAGTCAGGGTCTCAAAATTAAAAACCAGGAAGGGATTTACTGAATTAAATGATTTAAGTCACACAGCTATCATTCTTGGTTTTTTTGAGTGGAAAATACCCATCCTTCTTCTTCCTCCGTTTCTGTACTTAAGCTAATGTCGGCAAAGATCTCTTCATTAGGGAAAGAAGAAATCTGCTGTATGGATAGACTTCCAGAGCACCCCACCTCAGTACTTGGCTTTTCTCTTTTAATACTAGCATCCTGGGTTTCGATTTGCTTGTCAGGAGTAGGGTTAAGATATAGCATTGTTGGCTGAGCAGCAGAGCAGCGTATATGTGTAGGGTTATCAAGAACTATAAAATCCTCAGTTATCTCTCTTTCTTCTTCCGGAACAATTTTTGGAGCAGTATAGAGGATTTGGGCTTTTGGTAAAGTATTCCGGAGAAATTGAACTTGAGCCAAGATGTCTTTAGCACTATCTTTTATGTCTACATCTCTTAAATCAATTTCTAGATTTCCTTCTTTCAAGGTCTCTGAAATATCATTAGTGATAAAATGCTTTAAATCATCCCAGCTTCTTAACCCTCTCATAGTTAGCTTTAAGGTTGAAAGATGAGAGAGAACTTTTAATGCCATTCCAAATTCTTTTAAAGCACAAGCAATGTTAAAGTTAGCACGCACATCTAAGGTTAAAAGGTGAGGGGTCTGCCATAAAATTATCCCCAGGTGTTGCATGTAGTCGTGGCCTTGCGGATAGCTCGGCAGGATAAGTTCTTTGAGTCCTTTTAATTTTCCATTTCCTTCAATTTCACCAAAATGGCGATGATCAAAATTAGGTCCTAACGTGAGGGACGTTAGAGTATGAGGAATCCAATTAAGAGTCTTTCCTACTACTACGGGGTCAAATTGGTGAAATTTTAAAGATAACTTCGTCAAATTTATCATTCGCAGTAATGAAGTATAGAGTAAAGAAGCAAGTTGTTGATTAAAGATCTCTCCAGTTAGCAGTAAACTTCGCACTTCAGATAAATTAAGATGTTTTAATTCTTGTACTTTCTCTTCTATATTTTCGAGGCATATATTTTGCATATCCATACGTTGCAATCTTGCCATTGCTATTAATTTTTCTTCGAGATTATTTGAAGTTAATACTGTGGATTTTGGGAAAATTTTTTCTAAGCATAAAATATCATATATGGTTAAGTCTGGATTATCCCTAACATCAATAATTTTCATAGCTGCTAAACGGGAAGGATGAAGAGAAGTTATAAGAGAATCTAACATCGATCCATTTATATTTATGCCTCCTAAATTAAGAGATTCTAGGAATATATGTGCGCTTAAAGCTTTACTGAATTGTTTAATACGCTGAGAAAGAGGGAGGTTATGAACATCCAGCTGAACAAGCTGAGAGGCTTTCGATAACATGAACAACAGGGCTTGTATGCCTTCTTGCGTCACAGCTTGTCTCACTTGTTGCTTTGGAGGTTGCGGGTGACCTAAAATAATAAAGCTTTCTAAAGCTTCCAGATTTAATGCTTTTTGAATTTCTTGCAACACTGCATCGTTACGAGGGGGTGCGATTTTCAAAGATTTTAGAGGTTTAACTAAGGCTGACAGTATTTTTTCAACTGCCCCCGCTTCTGAAATTTCGCTCTCTAATGAGAGATGTTTTAAATTTTCCATTTGAGGTAAGAAATTTTTAGAAAGAGAAATAGCAGTTGCTAAACTTAACTTTGGTCCCCATAAGGATAATGATTTAACTTCAATGAGATTGAATTCTTTTAAGGGATTTACTTCATCTTCAAGATTACTCAATTTTAAAATTACTTGAGTTGCAATTGGCCTTATGGGGGAAACCTCGAGATAACGAGATTCAGGCTGCAGCTGATACTTCTTTAAGGAAGCCTCGAGCTCTACTGACTCTCCTAATGCTGCTTGATATTGAGATAAAAGACTCCTTTCCTGTTCTTCTTTAGTGAAGCCTTGATATTCGACAATTAAATTTTCAATTTTCGCATTTAAGCTTTCTACAGAAAATAATGTTTCAGCATGAATATAATGATGCAGCAAAAGATCGGGATTGGGCGTTATTAATCCTGTCTTAAAATGGGTATTCATCTCTTTGCAAACAGCTTTCATTTGTTTAAGAACAAAGAGAGAGGAGCCTGAAGGTTTGTTTTTGTGAAGATTAGGAGAGCTGTTTTTAAAATCTCTTCTCTCTGAAGAAGCGCGGACCAGAGGAAGAGTTCGATGAACAAGAGAGGCCTTAACCTCTAAGGGTAACTCACTTTCAACCTTATCTTTATTTATCTTTTCACTATTTTCCTTTTCATCTCTTCCTACCCAAGAATTCAGTAAGCTTGTTCCCCAGGAAGTGGGTCCTGTACGATGTTTTAAAATAGCTTTCTTGATTTCATTTTCTTGAGTTAACCTAAGAATTTCCGATTTTAATTTTTGTATTTCAAATCTAAAATCAATAAGCTGCGCCAATTGAACACGTGTTGATTGGGAGTTGGCAGTGACGATTCCTTCTACACGTGCAGGGATATAAAGCGTCGAGCTATTCATTGGATCTGAATTTCTTGCCAAGAAAAGAGAAATATTAGTAGGAAGAGAATAATATATGCTTTGGCGAATTTTTTCTGGGCGGTTAGTTTTCCCTGCGTTTTGCTGAGACTTTTTATAAGTTGAATTATATTTACGCGGCATAAAATCGCTAGCTTCAGAACTTACTTCTTCTGAAGCATAAGCTTCTTCTTGCTCTTCCTCCAGCCTAGTATTATTCCAGCTAGAAGTCGGAGGGCAAGCAAGCTCTTCTTCGTCACTTACAGCTTCCTTTTCTTTTCCTTTGTCTCGAGAAGAAAATCCATACGAACTTATAAATAAACTTAAGCAAACACTAGCGATTTTTAAGAAGAATGTTTTATTGTTTCTCATTCTAGCACCTTTATTATATGATTATTGGGTTAAAGCAGGTCTTCGCTTTATTATAAGTCCCTCTTCTACCATTACTTTAGTCTTTCTGGCAATTAAAGAATTCATTTTCCCTTTATAATGCCTAAAAATTTTGACACCCTAACTAATCCATAAAGAAATAAAGTATTTTTACCTCGCATAAAAATTTCTCATTTGTCAATAATTAAAGTAGAGTGATTGCATTGTAGGTAAGAAAAAGGGATTTGGAGAAAAAGATTAAGAAAAATGAAGTTAAACTTAATACAGCTAAATTATCTAGAAATACAATTATGTACGAAAAACTATCACGAGATTTGATGCTAGACAATAAATATCCCTTGATCTTAAATCGGTTAACTTACATTTCGTATGATAGTACCTGACATTTATGAGCAAATCGTCTCAGGTGTGCCATAAGGCGAAAATTACACGTTTCGATTTTACGACTTAATTTGCAAGTATTAACGGCTTTATCACTCCACAATCAAGCGAAAAAGAGAAAAGCCCACTCTTATCTTCATCTTCTCCCAATCATTCCTTTACCTTCTGGGGATAAGGGATAGAATGATTATCAAGAATTAAAAAGCTGCCTTATAGATTAATCTTCTGTGAAATCCTAAAACCGCTATTGGTGAGGGTAGTCATCATATGGCAGCAAAACCCATGCTCTGTTTTTAAAAGCTTGTCTCGTCAAGAATGCTTTTTTGAAGTTTTTCTACAGCAAAAGGAAGTTGATCAGGTTTATTTCCTCCACCTTGCGCTAGATCAGGACGGCCGCCACCGCCCTTACTTTCCAAAATTTCAGTTACGATTTGTGACAATTTGACTGCATTGTAGCGTTTAGTAAGATCACTGGTGACACCGATAACAAAGGATACTTTGCCCTCGATCACCGTTGTAATCATAAAGATGCCCGAGCCAATATCTTTTTTAATCTGGTCAGCTAAAGGCCTAAGATCTTTGGGTTCAATATCTTGCAGTTGATAGAAAACAAATTTTGTCCCTCCTAGATCTTTGGTCATTCTAGATGTAGAAGAGTCTTTTGTAATTGAAGTGTGTTTTGTATCTTTCAGAATTTTTTTAAGTGTTTTATTTTCTTCAAGTAAGCTTTGTAAACGTTGGTTAATATTTTCTAGGGGAACATTGAGGAGATGCGCCTCTTCAAGAAGAACTTGTTCAAGTTGAAAAACATATTGTTCTGCATGATTTCCGGTTAAAGCTTCAATACGACGAATCCCTGCGGCAATTCCAGTCTCATTAATAATTTTGAAATATCCAATGTCTCCTGTTTGATTGACATGAGTACCTCCACATAATTCCAAGGAAAAAGGCTTAAGATTTTGTTGAGGGTAACCGATTGCTACCACGCGCACTTCTTCATGATATTTTTCACCAAATAATGCTATGGCTCCTTGTTTTTCAGCTGTCTCGGGTGTCATAATGTTTGTTGTAACGGGAGTGTTAGCACGTATTAACTGATTTACTTCGCATTCAAGCGCTTGAATATCTTCGCGACTTAAGCCGCGGTTATGACTGAAATCAAAGCGTAACCGATCAGGCGTGACAAGAGAGCCTTTTTGCGTGACATGCTCTCCTAAGTATTGTCGAAGAGCAGCATGCAGTAGGTGCGTTGCTGAGTGATTAGCTTTTATGGATGCGCGGCGATGGCTGTTGACATCCATTTTAACGGTTTCCCCAACTAGAATTTGGCCATTAATAACCCGTCCTATGTGGGCATAAAGGTCGCCGGGCTTCTTGAGGGTATCAAGGATTTCAATCTGAGTACCTGTATTAGAGGTAAACCGGCCTGTATCACCTATCTGACCGCCTGATTCAGCATAAAAAGGCGTTTGATTGCACAACAAGATTATAGTTTCGCCTTGCTGAGCAGTATTCGTTTCTACACCGTCCTTCACAATTGCAACAATTAACCCTTCGGCAGAGATCTCATTGTAGCCTAAAAATTCAGTGGCACCGCAGCGTTCATGAATTTCAAACCAGATTTTCTCATCTTTTTTACCACCCGCTCCTACCCAAGAAGCGCGCGCTTCAGCCTTTTGCTGCTCCATAGCCCTTTCAAATCCTGCAGTATCAACATCTCTTTGTTCTGATCTCAACACTTCTTGGGTAAGATCTAAAGGAAAGCCGTAGGTATCATAAAGTTTAAATGCAATATCACCTGGTAGAAAAACACCTGCAGGTAACATTTTGGTTTCTTCTGTCAGTAATTTTAATCCTCGTTCTAGCATTTGTTTAAAGCGTTCTTCTTCAAGTTTTAAAACTTCAATAATTAAGGCTTCTGCACGTCCTAACTCTGGATAGGCTGCTCCCATTTTTGCAATAAGGGTAGGAACAAGTTGCCACATGAGGGGGGATTTACTTTTTAAAAGATATGCATGCCGCATAGCACGTCGCATAATTCGACGCAGCACATAACCTCTGCCTTCATTAGAAGGGTTGACTCCATCGGCTAGCAGAAAACTTGCAGACCGTAGATGATCAGCTATGATGCGATGAGAAGCTTGATAAGGACCTTGTGAAGAAACCCCTGTAATTTCTTCTGAAGCATGAATAAGGGATGTAAAAATATCGATGTCATAGTTATCATGGACTCCTTGCATGACGGCTGTCAGCCTCTCTAAACCCATGCCTGTGTCAATTGAAGGTTTAGGTAATGCAATTCGTCCTGAAGGTGATAAATCTCCAGGGATGACCTGTTCATACTGCATAAAGACCAAGTTCCAGATTTCAATGAATCGGTCTCCGTTTTCAGTGGGGCTTCCTGGAGGACCACCAGGAATTTCTTCGCCATGATCATAAAAGATTTCAGAACAAGGCCCGCACGGCCCTGTGTCACCCATAGACCAAAAATTATCAGTTGTAGAGATTTTAATAATGCGATCATCGTTCAAGCCGGCAATTTTCTTCCAGAGTGTTGCTGCTTCAAGATCTTCGCTATAAACAGTAACTAATAAGCGGTCTTTAGGAATTTTTAATTCTTGAGTAATAAATCTCCATGCTAACTCAATGGCACGTTCCTTAAAATAGTCCCCAAAAGAAAAATTCCCTAACATTTCGAAAAAAGTATGATGACGAGCGGTATGACCAACATTTTCAAGGTCATTATGTTTACCGCCAGCACGGACACATTTCTGGCTTGATACTGCGCGACTGTAAGGGAGTTTCTCTACCCCCGTAAACCCATTTTTGAACGGAACCATTCCTGCATTTACAAACATCAAGCTTGGGTCATTGCGTGGTATTAAAGGTGCAGAGGGAACACGCGTGTGCTCATGCCGAGAAAAATAATCTAAAAATAAATCTCGGATGTCTGCAGCCGTAAACATATTAAGATAATCTCTTTAAACACTTATTTTATTCTTATGCAACTTCAGAAATGTCATTTTCATCTTCGCGACTGCTGAGCATCTTCTCAGAAACTACACCTGATTGCTCTCTGATAGCTTTTTCAATTGAAGCCGCAATTTCTGGATTTTCTTTTAAATAGGTGCGTGTGGTCTCTTTACCCTGGCCAATACGTTGGCCATTATATGAATACCAAGATCCTGCTTTTTCAATAATATCGGCTTTCACACCTAAATCAATTAATTCTCCAGTTTTAGAAATACCTTGACCATACATAATATCAAATTCGACAACCTTAAAAGGAGGAGCAACTTTGTTTTTTACGACTTTCACACGTGTCTGATTGCCTACAACCTCTTCACGATCTTTAATCGAGCTTACACGACGAATATCGAGACGAACTGAAGCATAGAATTTAAGGGCATTTCCACCGGTGGTTGTTTCAGGATTACCAAACATAATACCAATTTTTTGACGGATTTGGTTTATGAAGATCAGCGTACACTTCGATTTTGATAGAGAGCCAGTAAGTTTACGTAGAGCTTGGCTCATCAGGCGTGCTTGGAGTCCCATATGAGAATCCCCCATGTCTCCTTCAAGTTCAGCTTTGGGAACAAGGGCTGCTACACTGTCAACGATAACAATATCAACACCTCCAGAGCGAATTAAAGTATCAGCAATTTCAAGCGCTTGTTCTCCGGCATCAGGTTGTGAAATTAGAAGCTCATCAACTGCGACTCCTAGTTTGCGAGCATAGCCAGCATCCAGAGCGTGCTCAGCATCAACAAATGCTGCAATACCACCTTGCTTTTGAGCTTCAGCAACAATATGTAAAGCTAGCGTAGTTTTACCGGAACTTTCTGGTCCGTAAATTTCGATAACGCGACCACGGGGGACTCCTCCTACACCAAGGGCAATATCGAGTCCTAGAGAACCTGTAGGAATGACTTCAATATCAGCATTTATATCCTTTTGCCCCAATTTCATGACAGAACCTTTACCAAAGGCTCGTTCAATTTGAGCTAATGCTGCTTCAAGTGCTTTTTGTTTATCCATGACTTTATACTCTCATTCTAAACATCAATTTCTTAGTTATTTCACACTATTTAAGACTTTTCAATCTACAGTTTGAGAGAATAGAGGGAATATATTATTTAACAGTGATAGGAAAAGGTTTTGTATTAACTAGACGTAGAGAAGAAAGGATCAGAAGAAAGGCCTGGCTCTAGGATACAATTGCTCTAATAATCCAAATGCCGACAAACAAGGTATAGGATAATACAAGGAGGGTACAGAACAAATTATTATACCACCAAGCTTTACCCTCGCCCTTATGGGTTAATTTCCAGTTTATGAAAATAATAGAGAATACAGACAAAAGAATTACGGCAAATGTTGCAGTTTGAACTGCATCTGCCAGGCTGAAACTACCAGTTAAGGGAATGACCTGATCGAGGATATACTTGTTACCAACAGCAGTAAAAATACCTCCTAGAGAAAGATTTGCTCTTGCATTTAAATTTGTAATTTCGACAAAGAAAATCATTGCACAAAGGCAAAAAGAGATAAAGAATCCTATAAAATAATTGAAAAGAGGTTGCCAGCCTTTTCGTTTGATATCAATTAAAAAGGTGAGTCTTGCATAATATCCATCTTCTGTAGAAATATCTCCAAAATTTGTTGCGTAATGGGTTACTGATTTTTTCAGCTTAATGTCATTCAATTCCCAGCCTGGAAGGAAAAGTTCATTATGAAGATGACTCTTCTGGTAGTCTGGCTCAAATACAATCTGGTTAATGTCAGCAAAATCCTCTAAACGAACTTCTAGAATCTGGCGATCGAAAGGAAAAAACTTGAAATCCCAATTTTTTTGAATTGTGGCGTAATAATGAAGATAGGTATAGTATTCATCTTTATTTTGGCCAGATTGTCCGAATTTAGAGTAATATTCTGTAGCATTGGTGATTTCGACTGATTTTCCTGGATTATAAGAGGGATCTCTGGTACGCCACCAGGCGTAAAAGCTTATTTTAAAAGTTTTACGTGCAAAATCGAAATCCCAAAGTCCTACAGGATAAACACCAAATATACATTTATTAGGTTGAGAAGGGCGGCTTTTAACCATACTCATTGGGAGGGATTGAGCTCTTTGCTCCTCTTGAGCATTTAAAGGAGCAACCGCAAATAAGTTAAAAATGAGTATTATTGCAATCACAATTTGCAGATAATCAATTTTAAATTTCTTGTTATTATTGTGAAAAATTATCATAAGCACTAGTTTATAGAAGCTTTTTAGATTCTCCAATAGTTATTTTAAATAGACTGCATTGTAAAGATTAAACTTATTTTTAAAATGACCTAGAAATTTTTAATGTTAGGACGTGAGGGCTATTATCAATTTTTATTCATTTTTATCATGATAAAGCTTTTATAATCTTAATTTTGTAAGGAATTCGAAACGAATTTGTGGCATGATATAAGGGTGAGGGTATTTAATTCTCTAAGACATTTTAAATACATTCAAAAGAAACTATCCAAGGAGGAGTATCATGCAAGTATCAATTAGTGGAATTCATGTCGATACAGGAGATGCTTTTCGCACCCATGTACATCAAGCTCTTGCAACTTTAAATGATCGTTACCAACTTCAGCCTATAGAAGCAACCATAAATCTGACCAAAGAAGGATACGAGTTTCGTTCTGATATTACTGCGCATCTTGGGCGTGGAGTAATTATGCGAGGTCAAGGTTTTGCTAAAGATGCTCATGCCAGTTTTGATGATGCTATCTCAACGATTGTTAAGCGCTTAAAGCGACACAAGAAAAGACTTAGTGATCATCATAAGGGAAGAGATATATCTCATAAATATTCAAAAGCCCCTTACTATGTATTAAATCCCCATGAAAATGACGAGGAAGTTTCATCTCATGCTTCACCTGTGATTGCTGAATTAGAAGCTGAAATTCCAACTCTAACAGTGAGTGAAGCTGTCCTCCGTCTTGATCTTTCCCAAGAGCCTGCCATGTTATTTCACAACCATTCTCATGGGGGCCTTAACATGGTTTATCAGCGGTCAGATGGTAACATTGGTTGGGTTGATCCTCAATATGAGAAGAATTAATTTTACAATTAATTTCTAACGCTAGTCTTTTGAGCAAGTGTGGCAAGATCTTCAAGTAAACGATGTAGCCCTTGGATGCGACTTTTAAGATCTTGCCAAGGGCGAATAAAACTGAGTTTTTGATCAGGACGAACTTTAGCGGTTCCCGCTTGGGTATTCATGTAGTTTAATAATTCGAAAGGATTAGAAAAAGTATGATCTCGAAAGGTGATAACTGCACCCTTAGGTCCTGCCTCCAGTTTTTCAATACCAGCAGTACGGCAAAGTTGTTTCATTTTAATCGTTTGAAGAAGGTTTTCAACTTCAAAGGGTAAAGGTCCGAAACGATCAATCAATTCTGCAGCAAAGGCTTCAATTTCTGTAGATGTTTCCAATTCACTTAAACGACGATAAAGGTTAAGACGTACCAAAAGATCAGGTACATATAGCTCAGGGATAAGAACCGGCATACCTGTGTTAATTTGTGGGGTCCAACCGTTTTGTAAAGTAGGAAGGTCTAGTGCGCCATCTATTGTTGTTCGAAGAGAAATAATGGCCTCTTCAAGAAGCTGTTGATAAAGTTCAACACCAACCTCCTTAATATGACCCGATTGCTCTTCTCCAACAAGATTACCTGCGCCTCTAATATCCATATCGTGGCTTGCAAGTTGGAAACCTGCTCCTAAACTATCGAGAGTTGACATCACCTCAAGACGCCTTTGTGCATTTGGATTAATAACTTGATTCGCCGGTAATGTTAAGTAAGCATACGCTCGTACTTTAGAACGTCCCACACGCCCACGTAATTGATAGAGTTGAGATAGGCCAAATAAATCTGAGCGATGAATGATGAGTGTGTTAGCCGTAGGTATAT
>JACVCA010000019.1 GCA_016742295.1 Alphaproteobacteria bacterium
ATATTGCTTTTTATTATGTTCGTTCTTGAGTTTTTAGGAAACTTTAAAAGATTAACAACATAAGCTTGAATGATTTCTTCGTGGTTCTGAGAACTATGAGATGCAGGTGTATGAGATGAAATAAGACCATTTTGAAGGCTAGCGGGTCCTCCTTCATCTCGTTCTTTACCTTTATCTCTTATATCTCTTAGATGAAGTCGAGCACTTTCTTCTGGAAATTCTGTAGTATTAGTTGATTGGGCTGGTTTGCTTATAAAACTTGCTATCAAGAAAAAAAGGGAAGAGAAAGTAAAGAAACCTCGCCTCATAACTATTTCCTCTTATTTATTATTATTTAAGATAATACGCATTGTTTGTTAGTAAAGATTCTCAACAATTATGCATAAGGGCTTTTATGATCTCCTATATGCATACGAATTTACTAGCAAGCTATAGTAATTTAGATATTATGCAGAAAGTTTATAAAAGTCAATCTCTCACAATTTTAAAGCCCTATCTCAAAAATTTGAGACTTCATTCATAATTTTCTAAAATGTGAGAAATTATGAATGAAAGACTTCAAATGACGTTATTTTTGAGGAACTATTGCTTGGAGGTGCACAAGAAGTACTTTAAATATGCTACTAGTTACAATGGCTTAGAAGAAATCATGATAGAATGTGAGAATGATTTTGATCATTCAACCCTTTATCACTGAGTACAGAAGTATACTCCTGAGCTTAAGAAAATATTAGATGGCATGCACTTACCTTTTTTACATACTGGCATATTGATGAAACTATCTCTTAGAAACATTATGAGAGATGGAAATAGAGCTTTCGTAACCGACTTATAGGAGCAAATTGCAAACCACCGTAAGCGGACAGGTAGGGTCATGAGCGTTACGGAAAAGATACAGCAATAATATTAATTGAACAAAAACTTCTCCTTAATCCAATTAATTATACTTCTTGCAACAGTCCCAAACAAAGTCTAAATTGTACTCAACTTTACCACTCAAATCTAAGCAACCTTGAGGGTGAAATGAATATTTTAGAGGGTAAATATGCAAGAGGAAAGTTATCTCAAGGTCTTTTTGCTCTACTAAGTATTCTAGATCTACAAGAGTTAGATCAGCTTAAAAGCTATCATGCAGAGTTAGATTTAAAATTTGCACTAGTCTTAAAAGAGCATATTTTAGCGCAACCTCATATAGCCCAGCGATATCTTAAGACGACAAACCATTAACTTAAGGTAAATGCGTTCATGAAACAGCAAGTAATTTATACCTTTATAGGCAGTCTTTTCTTAAACTTTACAGCGCTTGCCAGTTCCTCTTCAAACTATTTACAAGAACATTATGAAAGGATACCTCAACTAATCCAGGCAACTCAGCCAGGCAATGTTTCTACTATTAATCCTTCTTCAAATCAACAGAAAGAAGATAGAGATCCTTCGCAACTGAGATTAAATTTTCTTACCTACTCTGATTTTCCAGACGAATTAGGATTTCATTGCCTTACTTTTATGCAGGAAGAAGAACTTCTTGCTTTAAGGGGGGTAAATAAAGCCTACCAAGAACTTATAAAAAGATATTTAGATGCAAGGGCTTTCCGGCTGAGATTAGAGCCCGAAGCTATGTTTGATTATATGAAGGATGTAATGAAATACCCTCCCGTCTATCGCTGGGTTATGAAAGGGGCAACAGGGCTATATTATAAAGATAAATTCCTAGAAGAAGATATAAGGCAAGCAAGAAAATATTTAAGAAAGGTATCACAGTATTCAACAACCCATCCTTGGGAAAAGGTAGAAGCTTCCGAAGAATTAATGCGTAAAGTGAAACTTATTTTTGAAAAGGTTCATCTACATTATCTTAATCAAGAACTTGAAGATAATAGCCAAAATCTCTTGATAAAGTGTCGGCATGCCGAAGTATTATATTTTCATAGTGCTCTTACAGAGCAAAACCTTAAAGAATATTACCAGAAAGAAGCACTTTTTAGGGTTGAAAATATTCTTTCAACCTTCAATAACCACCTAACCCCTTCAGCTTCTCCTCAAGAGCTACTTAAACTAATTAATGCTAGCACTTCACTTAATGAAAGAACAATTGGTTATCAAGCCATTTTCTTGAAAGGATTATTATGTGAATTATCAAAAGATGAAAAGAAGCAAAAACTGTCAGAAATTCTTTATAAGGCATTAGCGGAAGAGAAAACTATAGAGCCTGATTTAAAAAAGTGGGCAGTAAAGTCTCAGACACAGCTTGGCCTTTTATATCGATATGCAAGAGGAGTCACACAGGATTATACAGAAGCATTAAAATGGTTTAATAAGGCTGCAACAGAAGAAGATCCATTAGCTCAAAAGGAACTTGGTGAAATGTATTATACTAGCCAAGGAACCGCTAAGAAGGAATTTGAAGCCTGGGAGCTTTTTGAGAAGGCAGCAAGTAACGGCTATCGTGATGGGGCTATGTTTACAACTTTAAGCTTAATATATGAGAACGGTATTAAAAAGGGAAGAAAAGACAAAAGGCTAGCTCCTGACCTTTTTAAGTCAAAATTATACTTGCAACGAGCATTGGATGAGGGCTATGGGCCAGCCTTTAGTAGCTCAGTAAAGAAGCCTCACTTAAATCAGAATTATAACAGAGCAATCCAACTAGCTGAAAAAGCTATAAGAAAGGGATATGCAGACAAGGAGATGCTTGATATTCTTGTTTCAATGTATGAAAAAAATCAAGTAGTTCGCCAAAAGTTTGATAACTCCATTCCCATAATCAAATTTATTGCTGAACAATGGTACCGCAAAGCGGCAGGGCAAGGAGATGCTTTAGCTCAATATAACCTTGGATCGATATATTTGAATCGTAAGGGTATTCCTAAAGAAGAAATATCAAGAGCTGAAGAGTTTGCGTCATTCTGGTGGCGTAAAGCAGCTGAGTCAGGATATGCTGTTGCTCAATATAAACTTGGATGGATGTATGATAATCGCAAAGGCATTCCTGAAGCAGAGAAGGAACAAGCGGATGAGCTTGCTGTATCCTGGTGGCGTAAAGCAGCAGGGCAAAGAGAGGCTATAGCTCAAAATTATCTCGGATGGATGTATGATAATCGCAAAGGCATTCCTGAAGCAGAGAAGGAGCAAGCAGACGAGCTAGCTGTAATCTGGTATCGCAAAGCAGCTGATCAAGGATATGTTCACGCTCAATATAACCTTGGAAGGATGTATGTAAACCGTAAAGGTATACCAGCAGAGGAGATAGAAAGAGCAGATGAGATAGCTGTAGCCTGGTACCGTAAAGCTGCAGAGCAAGGATATGTTCATGCTCAATATAAACTTGGATGGATGTATGATAATCGCATAGGTATACCAGCAGAGGAGATAGAAAGAGCAGATGAGCTTGCTGTAGCCTGGTACCGTAAAGCTGCAGAGCAAGGATATGCTGTCGCTCAGGTTAACCTCGGGTTTATGTATTTTCATGGACAAGGAGTAAACCAAGATTACACTGAAGCCTCTGAATGGTTTAACAAAGCTAAAGATCAAAATCAACCTCTAGCCTTCTATCTTCTGGGATACATGCATCATAAAGGGTTAGGAATTGCTTTTAATCCTGACC
Source organism: Alphaproteobacteria bacterium (assembly GCA_016742295.1). Taxonomy (GTDB): domain Bacteria; phylum Pseudomonadota; class Alphaproteobacteria; order JAGOMX01; family JAGOMX01; genus JACVCA01. The sequence goes on from JACVCA010000019.1 coordinate 3,605, forward strand.
AATCTCAAGAGTATTTTCAAAAAAATTATAAACTATTTACAGAAACAGAAGAGCATCAAAGAAGTTATGCTCAAGCTACTTTAGGGAATATGTTTCGTTATGGGTATGGAGTTGAACAAAACTTTCAAAAAGCAATTGAATGGTATCAAAAGGCTGTAGATCAGAATAACTACTATTATGCTAATGCTATGCTAGGACGTATGTATAAAAAAGGAGAAGGTATACCTCAAGATTTATCCAAAGCTTTTGCGCTAATTCATAAAGCTGCAGAAGAAAAGAATTCTGAAGGACTTTATAATTTGGCTCTTATGTATCGAGATGGAGAAGGGATAGGCCAAGATGATCAAAAGGCAGTTGAATTCTTGCAATTAGCTGCTCAACGAAAGTTAGGTCCTGCCATGTATACCTTAGGATGGATGTATCAAGAAGGCAGGGGCATAAATCAGGATTCAGAGCAAGCACATTATTGGATGCAAGAAGGAGAAAAGCGAGATTATGCTGATGCGCTTTATTCTATAGGAAGGATGTATGAGTATGGCTTAACTGTAGAGCAAGACTTAGCTAAAGCCATTGAATGGTACAAGAAAGCAGCTGATCTTCACTATGATCCAGCAAGAGCAAAGCTAAAGCAACTTACTCAAAGCGATAGTTAACTCTTATATAGGGCCTGTTTATACGTAAAAGAACGTAAGGTACTACAGAAATGAGTTAGTGGTTGAGAGTATCTGTGCTCGGCATGATTTGTCTGCTTGCTTAAATATATTAAAATTCCTTGCAATAGCTGCAATCATTTGAGCACCTCTAAAAACCCCAAATTTTAGATTTTTTGGCTTCTGAAGCTCGCAGATTTCCTAATATGTATTTTTTCTGACTGAGGTTTTTAGAGGTGCTCATTTTTCTTTCATGTATGACATAGACGCATATTAACATGCTTGGTTATCTTTATTGAATAAGAGATTTTCTTAATCAATCTTCATTTGTAATGACATGCTTTTCTTGGATAAGATTTGTGTTTTCTTAATTGAAACAGTTGGTTTTTTGCTTTCTTTTTCAATAAAGCTCGTTCCTTGCTTTTCCTTCCCATGGTAATCAAACTTAATCTTTGTCAACGGCAGATCGCCAGGTAGCTTCAAATAAGCCTCAAGTTTATCGAGCTTCATGAGATCTTCCGGCATAATAGTAGATTGGAGCTTTCGGTGTTCGGATAACGACACACCATCTCTTACCTGATGGGAACCAAACGATACGCCTTCCATACTTTCCGATACCTCTTGTTGCCCTAAAGCTGTTGCCATCCTTTCAGCAATATGGCGATCAGGCATAGAAAACATCAACTTGGTATTACAAAGTGATGTAATCGATTTCGTAACGTCTTGCCCATAAATTTTATCTAGCTGAAATAAATCCTGAGTTCCTGCAACAACACATCCACCGTATTTACGGATCTCAGCTAAAGTCATGGGAAGCGAAGGTAGTTTATAAAGTGATGGAAGTTCATCAACAATAAGCCATAACCTTCGTTGTGGATTGATTGGCAGGCTCATGAGCGCTTTTGCAGCGCTAGCCATCCAGGCTGTTAAAAGGGGTCTTAAGGTAGCTCTTTGCTCTGGCAAACAGCTTAAAAAAATCCACTCATCTTTTTCATCTTCTCGGACCCAATCTCTTAAAGAAAATGGTTTTGGAGTTTCATCAAGATACTTAAGGCACCTGAGTGTTACGGATAAAGTAGCCCTTATAGAAATAGCCATCTTCTCAGCGTCTTTGTCTATTAATGTGGCAGCTTCAGTACCCTTAAAAAAAGTTTGAATCTTGCCTATGGGCAAGGAGATTAAATACTCAACCAGCTTTTGGGTGCTGAGCTGATTCTTTTCAGCGAGCTTTTGTGCAGCTACTGAAAACACCGTGCGTGCAGCATTGGTCCAAAAGCTATCATGGTCTAATTGGGGGATCATAGCTTCTGCTAGGTCATCATAATGATAGAGCTTATCGCATTCTGCCCATACATGCCAAGGCTCTCCTCTTTGATCGAGAGGATTAAGGATCTTATCCTGGCCTTTTCTATAATAACGTTCAACAAAGTCGCCTGTGGTATCAACAATCACCGCCTTTTCTCCGCGCCGTCTGATCTGCGGCATCAGTTCATGAAAGCAATTGGTTTTTCCTGATCCTGTGGTCCCGGTAATGAGAATATGTTCGGTCTCGGTATTCTTGACTAAAGGCACAGAGCCAAGGCATAAATCTGAAGCCATCTTGGTTTTATGGAGGTGCTTAATGAGCTCTGAAGAAGGTGAAAACTGGATACCTTTGACGTGTCTCTTTTGACGCTTGCTATGCCCTCTTTGCACCCAGAATAGTGAAACCAATATAAAACTCATCAGGATGGCCCATACAGCCTGCCATGTACTTTTCAAGAGACCCTGTTCAAACTGAGCGACTTCCTTTCGGATATACCTGCTTCTAACTACATCTACAGAAAGAACAAGGAAAGACTTCCCCTTAGATGACTTAAATTGCTGTAAGATAGGCTTTTGCTCAGAAGAATTTGTTGCAAGCTTAAAGTGAGCCAAGTAGTAAGATCCTACTAAATACCATTGATAAGAGCTCATTGAAAAATAAGTCTTAGTGCCTATAAACAAAGCTCCTGATATTACAGAAATCAGTAAGGTGACCGTGATAATCTGCTTGATCATCCGCAGCTTGTGCATGGCAGTCTGCCCACCTTGCGTAAAGGCTTCAGACCAGTTCATTGCATGAGAGTTTTCCTTGACAGGTTTAGAAGTCATTAGAGTTTTTCCGGATTATTTGCTATATTGGAAAAAATGATTATGAAAATGCCAGGTACCATAATGACGATAGAATTAAGAGTTAATTTAATTAGCACTTTAAGATGCGTAACCAATCTTCTAAGCTTTATTGCTGGAATTGCTTTCATGATTTGGTATTCATTAATCATAAACATAAGCCACGCTGAACTAGTATTAATTTCGGTTCCGGCATATGCGTTGTTCTCTACTTTTTTTGATTGGCTCTTGTCGAAATTAGCCACACGGTTGTTTAAAGAGGCTGATTCGGAACTCATGCTTGAACAGCAAGAACTGACCATCGGAGCATATAAATCATATCTTAATCTTGTTTTAAAATTTCGTTTGATGAGAATTGGGATTGGAGGATTGCTTGCAATTATTGCTTTCATATTCTCGTTCTACCCTTTCTTAACGTTTGCTTTTGTCTATCTTGCTTCCTTTATTGCAAGCCTCTGCTACTTTTCTATAATGAACATTAAAATTCCAGAAGATTTACGTATGAAACCGTCACCAGACTATGTTTACTCAAACGCAAATATTGAAAATAACCCAGCCATTCTTGGATCAGCAGCAAATTCTTTAAGATCTCTTCCCTAATCTCACTATTCTTTCTTTATATTTATAGAACCTAATAAAGAGCTTACAGAAGATAATTGTTCGGTTAAAATCGATTGATCTTTTCCTTCTTCTACTTTATTTTTATGAGTTTTACCTTGTTGTTTGGTATGTTCTTCCATGGAATTTATTTTTTGATCCTGTTCCTGCATAAGATTTCCTACCTTCTCCTTCAGATTTTTATCTTTAAAGAATTCTTGCCCAAATCCGGACGTTTCTCCTACTTTTTGTACTTTTTCATTATAAGAAGAAACAGAAGGGCTAATGCTTACTTTTGAACTTTCAAAAGCAGTCCCTACCCCTTCCATAGACTGAATGGGATGATTTACTAAATAATTTGGAAGCTCTTGCATCTTCTTTTCAACAAATCGTTTTCCGTAAGCCATAGCGAGCTCAGGACGAGAACTTAAAATGATTTCAGCTTCCCTGCGTCCCATAGGGGTACTTTGCCCTGGTAAAGGTAAAGTGGGTAGCGTATCAACAAACTCCTGATTCAAGCTTGATTCAATCATGCCTGAATTTTGCTGCACAAACGAAGCTGAATCTGCGTAACTTTTAGATTTTTGCAGTTGTACAGAGGCTTCATCTCTATACTGCTGAGATTGGTCATAAGAAGATCGCATGCCTTCTGCATAGCGTTTTCCCTCATCATCGCTAGTGCCTAAACGGTCTTCTTTCGTGGCCTGGACAGCATTACTAAACCGCTCATTAAAATGATGCTGCTCACTGAAGTCTTTTGCCTTTTGAAACATTTCATTTCTACCTGCTTCTGTATAAATTCGTTCGTTAACATCTGCACCAAATCTTAAAAATTTAAGATCAACACTACCTCCTACATTCACGGCTCCCATTAATTGGGCGGCATCTTTAACACTAAGATGGTTATCTTTAGCAAATTTCTCCGCCAGTTGATAAGCCTCTTGGGCATCTTTAGAAACAGCTGTGTTTTCATTCAGGCTGTGGGATTGGTTCATGCTTTGCTGTTGGCTTTGGTGTTTACCGAACTCCAGGTAATCATTATAGGCTGATCCCAGGCTTTCAGCTGCTGATACCATGGCGTTCTCTGAAGCAGTGGCTGCCATATTAGCCTGTTGTAAGTAGCTGCTGCCTAAACTCTCACTTACCTTAAGCGAGCTTCTTAAGTTTGAGTTAGCTACACTTATCACTTGGCTTCCGTCTGCCGATGAGGTGCGGGCAATCAGCCCATCATTTTGGCTAAATGAGCCAGAGCTATAACTTGGCGACCAATTCTCTTGCGCAAATGTGGCATTGCTGGCTTGGATATTGCCGTCACTGAGATTGCCGAAGTTATAATTACCGGAGACCAGATCTTCAGCCGCCCGTGATGAAGCTGCTTGGGTAGAACCACCTAAATGGGAAGCCAGGCTTACAAAGCTTGAAGCACCCCCTTTAACCAAAGCATAAGACAGCATGTGGACGCTCAAGGTTAAAAATCCTGCCATAGCCGCCATATCTGCATTGAGGTTGGTGAGACCTACCGAATTTGCAATCGTCACCCCATGTCCATTAACGAGAGCTGTAATACCCATACTTTGATGGCGTGCTGTGACGTTCATTATGTAATTCAAGATAGCATATAAAGGCGGCCACATTTGCACCCAGACCAGAAGAGTGATCCATTGGCCTACAAACCGCCATCCTAGGGGTAGCATCGCTAAAGGAATAATAAATATAAAACTGGCATAGATGAGCGCTTCGATCACATTCTTCATAGCAATCAGGGTATAGCCTGCCACCCCACCGATGGTTTCATGGTTGGAGCGTTGCTGTAAGTAAGCGCGTCTAACGGCAAAGTCAGGCGCATTGCCCAGAGCTACTGATTTGCTTTCAATGGCATCAACAACCGAGCGGATTAGGATTTGTTGCTTCATCACTTCAGAGGCAGATTTACTCCAGTTTGTAAGATGCTCAAAAGCACCCGGCAGGTATTGCTTTAAAAGCTGACCTGGATTGAGACTTCCAGAAGAGAGTTCATTTTCATGAATACCAAAGATCTTGTTGCCGAATGTTGTAAAGGCATTACTTACTTCTTGGCTGAGCATCTTTTCAATCTCTATAATACCTTGAGAGCAGGTAAAGATCTTTGCCCGTTCATTGCGGTCAGGAGATTTAAAGGTAAAGGACCTTGCAGGCGAAGGATTTTCTTTAACAAGTTTCCAGATGTCATCAGTCTTACGGAGTTCATCTAGGGTATACTTTTTACCCATGAGGGCATCATAGACCACACATTGGTTAACGAACTCCTTCATAGTTTCAGCAACTTCATGATTGGTCACCTTAAACATCCTTGATTCAGCAATCAAGTTGGAGGCCATCATTGAGCCTGTCTTATGGTATTTAAAGTCATCAGGTAAAGAGAAGTTGGTCTCAATCTTACGGGTTAAGGAATCTCCTATCTTGCTAACGGTGCCTGCAAGCATCCCTAGGCCAAACGGTACGTTATCAACCACATGAGGCGGTTGATGGCTGGTGGGATCTTTGATGATCAACGTGACGGTTGGTGCAAAGAACAAAATCAGCACCAGATAGGTTGGCAAAAACCAGTGACTGATGATTCGCAATTGATTGCTAAATAAATTCGATATGGTTGCCCAAAATAACCCTAAGATTAAACCAATCCGCATGAGAGGCTGGTAGAGGTTTCCTGATTTACCGTTCACAAGCGCTGCAATGGCATTAAAGATATGGTCTAAAAGATCGCCTGCTCCATAGGTTACCAGTATGTACTTCATTTATACCCTCCGCCTTTCAAGTTTCATGTGCGCCTGCATTCGGGACTCACCTTCTGTCATGTAGTTGACTACGCTCATCAGGCTCACCTCTCGGCCGCCTACCCGAATTCTTGAAATCCAAAGGGTAGACCTCCCCATTTACATGCCTTCACTGTTAAGAGCACCAAGCTTGGCAGCTATCATCTTTTCAATCATCTCTGTTTTACGGATGACAGAGGTAATCTGCTCAACTTGCTGGAAGGTTCCCATGCGCCTTTCAACAACTCTGGAGCGTGCTACATTTAACCCCTCCAGAAACTTCCGAATTTGCGTATCATCAACCTGCACAGATTTAAGGTGAGTGGCGCTTTCATGGATGACGTCCAGAATCTCTGAAAGATATTGGAAGAGGATATCAACTGCCCCTAGCTCACTATAGTCGGTAATATCAATTGCTGCTTCTCCACGCCTTTGCGCTGTTGAAACATTGATGATCTTATAAAACGGCAACCGGGTTGAATTTAAAAAGCTGATTTCTTTTTTATCTAAAGGTTGATCTTCATAAATCTTATTTTGGATTGAAGCGAGAATGCCTTTAACCTTGCTGACAAAGGCATGCTCGGGGGTAATCGTAATATCAGCATGGGTTACGTTTAAGCACCGGCTTCCGGAACTATCAGCGCAATGATAGATCCTTGCTTGTCCGCCATAAAGTAACGCTGTCAGAAGGGAGTTCTTATCGGCCAAAGAAGGCTTAGACTCTATATCATAGCTGTCATCCTGGTTCTTGGTTGAAACAATGGTTCCTGAGATGGTCATAAAGAACTCAGCCAGATTTGCATCTGACCTCAAGAAGGCGTTTTCTTGAATGGCATTCCAGGCGAGGTTAAACTCACTGCCGAGCATCTTTGCAAACCTTGGTTCCCCCCGACCGCGGTCTAAGGTAGCGTCCCTTTGCCCGCCAGGACCACACTTCTGCTTTGCTGCTGCATAATCTGAAAATCCTCCATATTGACCATCTAGGCCAATCATGGTGCACAGGTGCTTATTTGCAGCTTCAGATTGGGGTAAGATGGACCCTAAGGTAGTGGCTGCAATTTCACAAGAATTAATGTTCATCTGGTTGATCTTTTGAGCCAAATTATTAAGCTCAGTAATAATGTTCTTAACCTGAGGAGACATGGTCTCAAGAGCCAGTAAAAGGGCATAACTTGCCATACTTGAGCCTACACTTCTAAGCGCTCCAATCAACTCTTGTCCTTTAATAAAGGAAAATGCCCCTAGGTGCATATCGATGCCGCCGCATCCTGCCCGGTAGCCAGGAAGCCTAATATTAGCAAGCTCGGCATTATGAACTGTATTCCGGGCAAAAAGACTTCCGCCCGTATAATACCCTGCCGTTTGGTCTTGGTAAGCTTTACCTACAGTAGCATTGGTGTTGGCTCCGAGTTTCTCGAAGAATGTGCCGAGATCCTGATTGACATCAGCTTTAATTGAGGAGCTTGAAAGCAGCAGAAAAGCCATAAGCCTTATCCAAGGTTTAAAACAATCACTCATGGGTGTGCCCCTTGCTTTAGAGGGATGAGGGTACGGATACGCTCTTCAATTTGATCTTGGCTGCTCATCCCAAAACTTAAGGGAATGGTGATCTGGGCTTTAGGCTCCACAGCTAAGAGAGTTGGCACACTGGTGACGCCTAAGGTCCTTGCCGCCCCATTATCAAAGATGGCTTGAGGAAATTCCTTGAGTTGGCTTCCGTCTAAGCTAATAGCCAAGACTTGCCAGCCATAGGTTCGCGCAAAGCTCTTTACGATGGGAGCAAAGGCATGGCAGTAGCTGCAATTAGCTTTGAAGAAGAAAAACAAACCATGGGTTTTAGCCAGCTCTTTAATCAGGTTTGTCATATCTTTCCGCTCTTCATCAAGATAAACATGCCGTGCTGATGGGCTGGTCAGTGCGACTAGGCGGGGTATTCGACCTGGCGGAGCCTTATGTTTCCGCCCGTATCATTTCGGCCTTCCAGTATGCCGACCGGCGCGAGGAGCTGATCCGGGTCATGGCCGAGCGCGAAGGCGCGCGCGCCGCCGATGCGATCAGGCAGAGGCTGTCCGAGATATCGGCCAAGGGTTTCGATTTCGCGGCCAGCGAGGTCGCTCAAGGTGTCATAGACGTCAGCTGTCCGGTCCTCGACCATCTCGGCAATGCCGTCGCGGCGCTGACGGTGCCTTATGTCGCCAATCCCGCCAAGAGCGTTCCCGTTGACCAACTCGTCGCAACGGTAAGGGAGGCCGGATGGAAGATATCGCAAGCGATCGGCTATGCTGGCCCATTGCCCGCCTCATTCCGCGACTGATTGGCTCTTCGATGCTGCGGCACTCTTAAGTCGGCATAAGCGCAGTGCGTGCACAATCCGAGGATGGATGCGAGTAGCAACATCACAGGCGCGATGATGTCTGCTTCGGGGGCGGGCTTGTCCGCCCGCTTATGGCGCGCGACGGAGCTGTTCTCAAGCCGCGCAGAAATTCTCGGTCAGCGCCGAAATTAATAAGTAAATCTAATGGGTCTTATTGGATAGCGTGCCCTAATCGGATAGTCGCCAGGCTCATAGACTCTCCCTCATCGACATCGCTTGAGGGAATCCATGCCTGCCCAATCCAAGACGCCGTGGACATCGCCACAATTGGTCGCCACGGCGGCGCTTGCCGCCACGCTCACTCATGCGGCTGCTGCATATTCGGCCGATCCGCTCACCATCCAGGATCAGGGCAGCTTCACGGTAGGCGGCACTGTTACGACGGCTCCCGGCACATTCGACCCGCGCAAGCCGCTCACGCCTGAAGGCCAGACCTTTCACGGCGATCACCTCTACACGTTTTATCAGGTGCCGGTGAATCCGCGCCCGCTGCCGATCGTGATGTGGCACGGCGCCGGGCAATTCTCGAAGACCTGGGAAACGACGCCGGACGGCCGTGAGGGCTTCCAGAACATCTTCCTGCGCCGGCGCTTCGCGACCTATGTCGTCGACCAGCCGCGTCGCGGCAATGCCGGCCGGAGCACCGTCGAGGCCACGATAAAACCGACACCCGACGAGCAGTTCTGGTTCGGCCAGTTCCGCGTCGGCGTCTGGCCCAATTACTTCGACGGCGTCCAGTTCGATCGCAAGCCCGAGACGCTGAACCAGTATTTCCGCTCGATGACGCCCAACACGGGTCCGTATGACGCCAACCTGATCTCGGACGGCGTATCGGCCCTGTTCGGCAGGATCGGCCCTGGCATCCTGATGACGCATTCGCAGAGCGGCGGCCCGGGTTGGCTTAGCGCGATGAAGAGCGGCAACGTCAAGGCGATCGTGTCGTTCGAGCCGGGCAGCGCCTTCGTGTTCCCGGAGGGTGAGATCCCGCAGCCGATCAAGACCTCGTTCGACACGATCGAGGGCGTTCCGGTGCCGATGAGCCAGTTCACGGCGCTGACCAAGGTCCCGATCATCCTT
>JACVCA010000020.1 GCA_016742295.1 Alphaproteobacteria bacterium
GTGTAGAGCTTGCCGGCCGCATAGGAAAAGGAGGACAAAGATGGATTGATTTATATGTCTTTCAATTGCAACCCTCAGAATTGATTAAGATTGCTCTTATACTTGCTCTTTCCCGTTATTATCATGGGCTTTCACTTAACGATATTAGAAAATCTTCATTTCTAATTACTCCTCTTTTGCTTATTTTACTACCTGCAGTCTTCGTAATGCGCCAACCAGACCTTGGCACTGCAATCCTTCTGATTATGGGAGGGGGAAGCTTAATTTTCTTGGCAGGAGTTAGATTATGGAAATTTGCCTTCGTTGGCATTTTAACCGCCTTAAGTGCCCCTCTTATATGGAATCATTTAAGAACTTACCAGAAAGAGCGTGTTCTAACCTTTTTAAATCCAGAAAGGGATCCATTAGGATCGGGTTATAATATTTTGCAGTCAAAAATTGCTTTAGGGTCCGGAGGAGCCTGGGGACGTGGATTTATGAAAGGTAGCCAAAGCCATCTTAATTTTTTGCCCGAAAAACAGACAGATTTTATCTTTAGTACCTTTTCAGAGGAATTTGGAATGATCGGTAGCGTTGGTCTATTAATACTGTATAGCATACTCATTGGTTATGGTTATAAAGTGAGCCTAATAAGCCGTAATACTTTCGGTCGTTTTCTAGCCATGGGTGTCACAACCATTTTATCTCTGTATGTATTTATTAATATGGCGATGGTTATGGGAATTGTACCTGCTGTGGGAGTACCTCTTCCCTTAATTTCTTACGGAGGGACCTCCATGTTAACTTTATTAATGGGATTTGGTTTTTTAATGAGTGTCGATGTTCATAAAGACTTACGCCTTGGTAAAACTGTTTTTTAATTATTTTTACTCGACAGAGCTTTAAGGGTTTGGTAAACACAAAGAGTTAAATACTTTAAATTTGTGTTTAGGGCGCTTAGCTCAGTTGGTAGAGCAGCTGACTCTTAATCAGCGGGTCACAGGTTCGAACCCTGTAGCGCCCACCATATAAACCAAGGGCTTAATATTTTATGGAAGTTTCTAAAATCTTTAAGGGGAGCATATGGGGAGCAAAATTTAAAAATTCATCATTATGAGAAACTTCTTTAAATCAATCTACTTCCTTCATTCTTAGAATGGCTTTTATAAGGCTTTCTTGGCTTCTTAAGAATTTACCTTCTAAAATTTTCACTAAACTGTCCCTACTTGAATACATTTAGCAGCTTTAGATTATTTTAGTGTTTTTACTATTTGATTTTCTTAAGCTCTTGACTCTAGAATTCCTTTAAATCAATAAATTGAATTCAGATCATTCTGATATACGTCTTAAACAGAGCTTTAGAGACGTATTACTGACAGTTGCTAAAAATCCCCTGCACTGAAGCTTTTAGTATACCTATCATATTTAGAAGACGAACTTTACTTCAAGTTTGATGTAGACTTTCAAATACGATTATAGACTAACCATTTATTTCTAAGTAAAATTTTATCTATTTCTTTACAATATCTTCCATTCTAAAAATGTATTTCTTGGCTTTTCTTACAAACAAGCCATTGACAATTTGTCATCTAATTTAATAAAATATGGTTATAACATGTATAAAATACCTTTATATACAGTTTTAGACTTAAGTATCTTTTAAAAGCGTTTGAGAAGCAAAAATTGGAAAGGAGATATAGCGATGAGTTCATCTTTTTTAACATCCGAGCGATTAGCAGAACGTTGGAGCATAACCCCTGCAACACTTAAACAATGGAGATGGAATGGTCGTGGGCCTCACTTCCTTAAAATTGGCGGAAGAGTTTTGTACCGTGTAGAAGATGTCGAAGACTTTGAATCTCAAAAGCTTCGCCAAAATACTTCTCAAACAGATAGCCAAAATGTTCGTAGAGATTCTAATCGCTAACTGTTGGGTTTAGATATGACTTCTCAACTTTTGATCAATGAACCCCCTCTGCAGGTTCTACCCACCCTTGCCTTTAAAATAGGGCTCAATGAAGCCATTATCCTTCAACAAATTCATTATTGGTTAAACCCTCAAATTAATAAAAAATGCATTGAAGGCCGTTATTGGGTTTACAATAGCTGCGAAAGTTGGCAGCAGCAGTTCAAGTTTTGGTCTAAAAACACCATTCGGCGTGCCATTGTGTCTTTGCAAACACAAAGGCTTCTGATTATCCGTAACTTTAATCATGATAAGTTTAATCACAGCAAGTGGTATTCCATCGATTATGAGCAATTACAATTACTTGAGACATGGGCCAATCGATTTACCCAAAATGGGTTTATCGATGAAACCAAAATGGGTAAATCGATAAACTCAAATTGCACAAATCGAAGTGATCAAAATGGGTCAATCGAAGAACCCAATTTGGGTAAATCTCTTACAGAGACTACTTCCAGAGATTACACAGAGACTACACACACCGCGGGCGAGAAGGTATTAGGACCTTCTCAAAACCTCTATTCCCTTTCCGGTGAAGAACTTTCTCAACCAAGTTCACAACATCCTGCGATGATGTTAGCGCTCTGGAACGACGCCATACGTAAGCCAGAATCCCCCTTGGCGTTGACTTTTGAACGTAAAGCTGTCCTTGCTAAAAGCCTGAAGCAATCTTTCGATGGCAACCTTGATACCTGGAACGCTTATTGCAACCGGATTTCCAAGCTCCCTTTTCTAATGGGCCAGGGGGAGCGAGGATGGAAGGTAAGCCTAGAATGGGCTTTGGAGCCTGATCATATCCGCAAGGTCCTTGAAGGCAACTATCAGCAAAATAATATCCCAATTTCTCAAGTTGTACCGGTTACGAGCCCCGTCATTGATTTTACCGCAGTCCATCCTCAATGGGCCAAAGTCTGCAAATTTCTCATCCAATCCCTAGGTGTACCTAAATTCAACAGCTGGTTTGCGAACTTAGTGCCTGAACAGCTCGATACCTCTTCGCCTGTGCTTAGAGCTCCCAGCCTTTTCGTCAAAGAATGGATTGAACGGCTTTATCTCAAAGACCTTGAACATGCCTTTCGTCACCTTGATGGAAACATCAAAAGCGTTTCAATTGTCCATAAACCAGGAGAGAAAGAGTGACTTATTTAAATTTTTTTCATCTTGGGATGCCTTTTCATAAAAAGGTTTGGTCTTCTTTCAGATTGTTTACAAAGATTCAATGCTCCTCTTTCCGAGATAGGTCTATAGTTGGTTTTCCCCCGTTTTCCAACTGTAGCCTAGGCGCCGGGTTTCCCCGCCCCGGCACCACCCTTACTTTAATTTTGTTTGCTTTATTTTCTTTAAATCAAAATGTTTTTACGGCAGGCCCCTTAGCCTTCATCTCTCCTTATCTAAACAAAGACTTACACGCTGCTCAGAGGGCTCACACTACGCAAGCAAGCAGTTTTCTAGATTACCTTTATCTTGAACACCGCCAATCTTTTTTAAATTCATCAGGAGAACCCCTATGAAACTCAACTTCAATCCCTTCATTAACTTCTCATCACCCTTTCTACCTTCTACTTCCTCTTGTGTAACCTCTCCTTCCCAAAGTTACACAAACTTGGGCGCCAGGTTTTCTTGTTTTCCTGGCACCCTCTTTTTCTGGGGGATATTTGCTCTTATCTGCTGCTTAGGGGGTTTTGATGCTTGGGCCGTGACAGATGCAGAACTGACTGAGGAAATCACTAAAGGCGAAAAGTTTATCACAGGTGGTTATCTCCGTTTAGGCCTTCTCGCAGGATGCGGGGTAGCAGGAATCATCGCTATGTTTAAACAAAGCGTTATGGGCATGCTGATTGCAGGTGGTGCAGCTCTCTTTGTCTTCCTTATCAACGGGTGGATCAAAACTAACTTTGCAGCTCTTATCTAAGGAGAAGCTTTGATGTCAAATGATTACGATCAGCACATTATACTGCATCATTTGGATGATCCATTACGGATCTTTAAATGGACCATTGATGAAGCGCTTTGCTTAATTCTGCCGCCCTTTTTAGGTATCGGATTAGAGCGACCTCTACTGGGTGTGATGTTTGCAGGCTTCAGCTTTTGGGGACTCCGGCAAATCAAGAAACGCTATGGGCTCAGTACTTTGCGGCATGCCATCTATTGGTATTTGCCGCATAATTCCCGCAAGCTTAAAAATACGCCACCCTCTTATATCAGGGAGTATGTCGGATGAAGCTGCTTCTCTTGAATGCACGTCTTAGGGATATCGTAGCCCAACGTAATTCTTTATTGCTGATATGTGTAAGCCTTCTTTTGATTGTCTTTGTGCAAGCTCTCTACACACTTTTTAAAAGCGAGCATGTGGTCATTGTTCCCCCAGAAATCACACAAAGCTTTTGGGTGGAGAAAGGACGGGTGTCAGCAAACTATATTGAGGAGATGGCTTTGTTCTTTGCAACCCTTATCCTTGATAACAGTGCAGGCAGTTGTGCTTATCAAAGGGACGTCCTCTTGCGATATGCAGTCCCTGAAGCTTATGGCCGGCTGAGAGCCATGCTTTTGGAAGACGAAGAGCGCTTTAAAAAAGAACAGCTCTCTACCAGCTTTAAGCCTGCCTCTATCCAAGTTAATCCTAAAACTCTAATAGCTGAGATCACGGGAGATTTGATCTCCTATGTGGGACAAAAGCGTCTTTCTCAAGTGCGTGAATCTTATCGCTTTGCTTTTACTTACAAGCAAGGGCGTCTCCTCATTCAATCCTTTGAAGCTATAAGGAGTCAAAAACATGGTTAAACATCTACTTACTAAAACACGTTTTCAGGTAAGTTGTGTATTGATTATAAATGTTCTCGTAGTTCCTCAAACCTTTGCCCTAAAAGAATATCCTCTTATTGATCAACATCAAGTCAATGCAGTGATTTCTAATCGGGAGATTAATCGGATCACCGTTGTCCATGACCGCATCCGTCAAGTCTTTGGTGCTGATGGGACCTTCTCTCATGAAGTGGATGAAGAAGGCGGACAGCTCTTTATCAAACCTCTTAAGCCCCAACAAACCAAACCCATTCATATTACCATTGTAACCGAAAACGGTCTGACTCAAGATTTAAAACTCAATCTTGCTGACATTGACGCTGAAACCATTGTCTTAAGGCAAACAGAAACCTCTTCTTCCCCCTCTTTAGAGCCTGGTAAAAACCCTCTCATCTATCTGGAGGCCCTTCTTCAGCTGGTTCAAGCCATGGGCCGTAGTGAAGACATGGCAGGTTTTCAAAAGAGTAAGGAAGGAGAAAAGCGTATTTATTCGCCTCATCTTAAAACTAAAGTTAGAGCCCACTATAAAGGCAGCCTTTGGCAAGGATGGGTTTTTGATCTTTATAACACTTCTGAGTCTTCCCTTGAGCTTAAAGAACAAGATTTTGCCAGATCCAATGACCTGGCAATTGCTCTTCAAGATCATCGCTTAAACCCGCAAGGCTGCACTCGCCTTTATATAGTCTCCCGCATTCAAGGGGAGATCTAATGGATTTTTCAGCTATTAAACGCAAACAGATCCTTCTTGCTTCAGCCCTTGGCTTAGGCGTGATGATGATCATTGGTACTTTTTTGTGGGTTTTGGTTGATGAAAGCGGGCTTCATAGGGAAAGCTCCGAGTCTTTTAAAAAGACTGACATCACCACAGCAGGACGGCGCATCAATCCCCAGGAAATCTGGGTGCAGCGGATGGAAAATGAAGCCAAGCTCACAAGAGAGACGCTTAAATCCATTGAAGGGCTTCTCATGGAAAACATCAAAAGTCATGCAAGATCTAGTGATACTGTTGAAGATCTCAAAAAGCAGGTTCAAGAGCTCCAAAGCAATCCCATTTTTTTACCTTCACAAGAAGGTGAGGACCTTGGGACGCCTGCCCTCGAGGAAAATCAGCTCCTTCCTTCAAACGACGACTTTAGCAGCGGGCCCGGTCTAAGGGGGCCACAAGCCGTTCGTAAGATTATCTTTCATCTCTCTAAAGCTGAAGGACGTGGCCCTGCAAAGGCTAAATCAACTGTTGATAATACCCTGCCTGCAGGAACCTATGCTAAAGGGACTTTGTTAAGCGGGGTCGATGCTTCAACGTCCATCAGCTCTGCCTCTGACCCAAGGCCTGTTTTATTGCGTCTTGTGGATCCTGGTAACCTGCCGCGCCACTTTAAGTCTGACCTTAAAAACTGTCATCTCCTGGCTTCAGCTTATGGTGACCTCTCCAGTGAACGGGTGTACATGCGCCTTGAAAAGTTGACCTGCACAGAGCCTTTAACCGGTGAGATCAGTGAGACCGTGGTTTCAGGATATGTGGCTGGAGAAGACGGTCGAGTAGGTGTCAGAGGAGTGGTTGCTGATAGGGCTGGTGAGGTCATGCGAAATAGCTTGCTGGGAGGGTTCCTCAGTGGCATGAGCAGTTTCTTTGGAGCTCAACAGCAACGGTCAGCTTTTCCAATCTCACCTTTTGGTCAAACCAATGCTCTTAATGCTGAACAAATGCTTAAATCAGGCGCAGCTCAAGGCACAGGCAACGCCCTTGATAAATACGCTGAATTCTTCATCAAACGTGCAGAACAACTCCAACCTGTCTTACAAGTGGCAGCTGGCCGCAAGGTAGATATTGTCTTTACCCATGGCGTCAAGTTTGGAGAGACTGGAGTTAAAAAAGCTATTGCCAAAGTGCGGGACCGCTCCCGTGAAGCCATTGCCCAGAAGATAGAAAACCAACCTTCCGAACTCCCTTCAAACTTCCCGGAACAATCTCAGGAGAATACCTATGAATAAAGTTATAAAAACCTCTCTTAGTATGCTCATTATTTTAGTCCTTGTAGGCTGTTCAACCTATTCAGAAACCTTTGAATGCCCGCCAGGCTCAGGGGTAGGCTGTAAGTCTATCAGTGAAGTGGATCAGATGATTGATGAAGGCAAGCTTTCAGATGAACAAGCTCATAAAGAACTGCCAATAGACCTTGCAAGCTATAAACCCATGAGACATGAGGAACTACCTGCTTCTTCATTGTCCTCTCCCTCTCTTAGCTTACCTTTAAAGGGCAGTACAGTTTTAAGGGTTCCGGAACAACATTTGCGAATTTGGATTGCAGCCTTTCAAGATGAGAAAGGTAATCTCTTTAGTGAGTCTTTTGTGCATACGGTCTTAAAGCCGGGTGAGTGGCAGGTCAAAAGTAATAGGGTGAGAGAAGAGCCAGAGAAAATCTAGGACAAAGAAAGAGACCCTCATGTTTCAAGAGCTCTTTAATCAACTGGGCGGTAAAATCGCCTCCATCTCTGGTGACCGCGTGGATTACGGCGTTGATGCTTCTTCGCCGCATCGCAAGCAGGTTAACGCTTACTTTCAGCATTACCGCATCCAGGATTTATTGCCTTACGTTAGCTTTGATCCTTCATCAGGACTATTTCAAAATAAATCTGGGGTTGGTTTTGTGCTAGAGACCTATCCTATGGTGGGATGCACAGAAGAGATGCAGCGCGAGATTAGCGGCATCTTCCAGCATACCTTACCAGAAGGAGGTAACTTACAGGTCCTACTCTGGGCTGATCCAAGGGTAGGGAATATCTTGAAAGCTTGGCAAACACCCAGGCAGTCACAGGGAGAGGTGCTTGCGGCTTTAGCCTCAAGACGGGTTCAATATCTTAGAGGTCAGGTCTTTAATTCTACCACCCATCAAAGCGTGCGTACCTACAGATGTATTGTGGCGTACTCTGAACGGGGTGAGGCCTCTAATCCTGTGGCTCAAGATAAACTTAAGTCCCTTATGGAACAACTCACAACCGCTTTGAAGACCTTAGGTATGCCTGTTAAACGCTGGAATGCTGATGACCTCATTCAAACTCTTGATGGGATCATCAATATTAATACGGCAATCTCTCCTTGTGACTTAAAGTGGAATCCTTATGACAGTCTTGATCTACAAATCCCAAGTACGGGGACCTCTTATCAAATCCATAAAGACCGCATAGCAGTTAATGACGGAGAGTTCTGTATTCGCACCTACACGGTTAGACGTGAGCCTGACCAATGGTCGCTCCATGCCATGGGAGATCTTATCGGCGATACCATGCGTGATCCGTTACGGATTAATTGTCCGTTTATCATCCATTACGGCGTTCATATTTGTGAGCAAGAAAGTACTAAGACCCGCGTGCAAGGTCGTGAGCCCTGGATTGAAATGCAAGCACACTCGAAGATAGGCAAGCGTGTGCCGATTATTGTCTCGCAAGCGAGAGAGCTCGATTTCTTGCGCCATCAACTCAGTAAAGGCGAGCGGTTAGTACAAACCAGCTTTTCAGTGACCATATTTTCACCCAAAGACCAGCTCTCAAACAATGACCAAGTCCTTTTAAACCTCTTTCGCTCTAAAAGATGGCAGTTGCAGTATGACGCACATATTCAGCTGCAATCCTTTCTCAGCATTTTACCTATGAGTTGGGGAGAAGGCATGAATGAAGACCTACAATATTTTAAAAGGCTCAAGACCACCGTTAGTACAGAGTCTGCCAACCTTTTGCCCTTGCAAGCAGAATGGCACGGCACTTCTTCACCGGGAATGCTTTTATTAGGACGCAGGGGCCAGCTCTTTCAGTGGAGTCCCTTTGATAACAATGAAGGCAATTATAATGTCTGCGTCGTGGGAAGGTCAGGAAGCGGCAAGTCCGTCTTTATGCAAGAGCTCATGACTTCAACTTTGGGTCAAGGGGGGCAAGTGTTTGTCCTTGATGTGGGACGTAGCTTTGAAAAGACCGCTAAACTCTTAGGGGGACAGTTCGTCGAGTTTAGGGCCAAAGCTCCTCTCTGTATTAACCCCTTTTCAACCATCCCCATTGATGATCCTGAGGCTACCTCTGACGCCCTTGCTATGCTCAAGCCTATTGTAGGGCTTATGGCTTCACCTACTGATGGCACCAATGATCTTGAAAACGCTTATATTGAAAAGGCCCTACGTGCCGCATGGGAGCTTAAACAAAAAGAGGCAAGCATGACCGATGTTGCAGGGTTCCTCATCAAGCAAGAAGACCGCATTGCTTCCAACCTCGGACAAAAGCTCTTTCCTTATACGGCAAATGGTATTTACGGACGCTTCTTTACGGGGCCTGCAACCATTGATCTCACAGCAAAGATTGTCGTAGTGGAACTTGAAGAACTTAAAGAACGCAAAGACCTGCAGTCGGTTGTGGTGCAGATGGTGATCCTTCAGATTACCAATAAGCTTTACCTAGGAGACCGCAAGACCCCTTCTATGCTGGTGCTTGATGAAGCCTGGGATATGCTGAGAGGCAAACAATCGGGTATCTTTATTGAAACCGCAGCGCGAAGGTTCCGTAAATACTTTGGCTCTCTTGTCGTAGGCACACAGGTGGTCAATGACTTTTATGCTACACCTGGTGCAGAAGCTGCATTTAACAATAGTGACTGGATGTGTCTTCTTTCGCAAAAGAAAGAATCGATCGACCAGCTTAAACGTACCGAACGGATTGCCTTGGATCCTCTCATGGAATCCCTGCTTACTTCGGTTAAAACAAGGCAAGGCGAATACGCTGAAGTCATGATCTATGGCCCTCATGGCTACGCCATAGGGCGGCTTTGCCTTGATCCGTTCTCCAAGATTTTATACTCCACCAAAGCAGAAGAATATAGCGCCGTTCAAGAATTGCAAAAGCAAGGATTAAGCCTTGCTGAAGCTGTCGAGAAGATTGCAGAGGAAAAAGGATGAGCTTCATGACGCTCGAATTAAAAGACTTTCTCATCATTGTTGTAAGTGTTCTCCTGAGCTGCATGATCACCGTGATTATTATGAGAAAGGTATTTACCCCACCTCATATTGCAACCGTGGATATTCAAGCCTTAATAGGGAGGACTTCAAGCCGCTTGGGGTTGCAAGATTTATCTGAGGCAGAATTAAAAGCACAGGTCAACGCATTTACGGACCGATTAAAGGCTGAACTAAAAAGACTCGCCTTACAGAACAACCTCCTCATCTTAAACGCTCAAGGGGTATTAGAAGGCGCGCAAGATTTAACCCCTTTAATTGAAGACCACCTGGGAGACAGCAAATGAGATGTATCCTTACTCCCAGAGCCTTGAAAGGCTTGTGCGGTCTGATGGTAACCTTGGGCATTGTGTATTTGTTTTGTGAAAATACTCAACTCCTCTTAAATCAAAGCCCCAGCCTTAACCATAAAGCGTTTTTTATTGTCAAAGGGCTGCCTGCCCGTAAAGGGGACCTGGTATCTTTTCGAGGGCATAAAGCCAAATACTTTAGCGATGTGATTTTTACCAAAAAGATTGTAGGCGTTGCAGGTGAGAAGATCATCCGTCAAAGCAACATGCTTTGGATTGAAGAAAAGGGACGCACTCCCATCTTCCCTCTTTTACCTGTTACGGATGAAGGTGAGGCTTTAACACCTCTTCAAGCTACTCTGATTCCGCAAGGCTATATGTTTGTGAAAGGCGATCATCCACGTAGTTTTGATTCCCGCTATGAAGAGTTTGGCCTAGTCAAGGTAGGGTCATTTATTGGCCGAACTTTTGCGTTGTGGTGAGAAAATGCTGAGACATTTAACCCTATTAATTATGTTGGTGTTTACGCAACAAGTGCAAGCCCGTAACTTAGGGGTTGTAGGGCAAACCTTTGCTATTTTAGAACGTGATTTATTAGATCTAATTGAATCACGTCTTAAAGATTTAGATGACTTAGGTGAGCTCTCAAAGCATACCCAGAAGATTAAGGCTCAACTAGCTTATAAAATCCAGCATCCGCAAGCAGGAGTAATCTTACCAAGAACTCAAACCTCTAAGACTTATACTTATGACCCTGCACTTACTGTGCCTTATGACCTCAAAGACCATCAAGGTAAGATGTTTCATAAAGCAGGTACAAAGGTTAATCCCCTTGATTTGGTGTCCCTTACGAAAGAACTTATTTTCTTTGACGGTAATGACCCTGAACAAGTGAGCTGGGTTCAAAACTATATGAAAGGCCAAAAACCTCTCAAGCTTATATTAACTCAAGGTGCCCCCTTTGCCCTGATGGAGAAGTTTGAAGGGCCTCTATTCTTTGACCAACATGGTTATCTCTCTAAAAAGCTCAAATTGACTCATGTTCCTGCGATTGTGAAACAAGAAGGCAAAAAGCTTATGATTCAAGAGATTGTTATAGAAGGGAGCCATTGATATGAAATTTTGGCTCATATCACTCTTCTTGCTCTTTCAGTTCCCCCTCAACGCCAACTGTGTTGGGCGCTTCGTTAACCCTATCTCAGATATCTGCTGGTCTTGTATCTTTCCTATCACGATTGGTGGGGTCAAGGTCTCCTCATCAGGGGAGGACACACCGAATCCTGAGGGACTTGTATGTTATTGCAAAGCTCCCCCCCGCATTGGAATCCCTATATCATTTTGGGAACCTGTAAGGCTTATTGATATTACCCGCACCCCTTACTGCATGGTTAATATGGGCGGAATTGTCATGGGCCCGCATAAGGGAGTGATTGGCCGAGGCTCTGTGGGGCATAGCCATTCTTCATCAGGAGGCATGAAGCAAAGCTTTTATCAAATTCACTGGTATATCTACCCGCTTATTTACTGGCTTGAGCTTTTAACTGATTTTATTTGTATGGAAAAGTCAGAATTTGATGTGGCCTATCTCACCGAGCTTGATCCCCTGTGGAATGATGATGAACTCAGCTTCATCATTAATCCTGAAGCAGCCTTGTTTGGCAATCCCATAGCTCAAGCAGCCTGTGCAGCTGATTGCGTTCTAGCCAGTACAGGGTTTAGCAATGATCTCTTATTTTGGTGCGGAGGCTGTCAAGGTTCACTCTATCCTTTTACAGGAACAGTTCCTGCCCATAGTAGCGGCGTTCAAGCGAGCCTTTTATTGGTTGAGCGGTTTATTGCCAAGCTGCACCGTGAAGGTTTGCTGAGGGGATATGTGGGAGCAAAAGGACTATGTGACAAGTACCCCATGCCGGTCATCCGTAAAACCCAATACAAAACCCAGATGGTTTATCCCATTCCTTCGACGATAAGAGGGTGTCACCCTTTAGGTCGGTTTGATCTCTTATGGTCTTCAGGCAAGCAGTTCCCCTACAAGGGAGAAGACTACGGGTATGTAATCTGGCGCAAACGCAATTGTTGTTTACTGTGAAAAGGAGGGTCGCATGATACAATTTTTATTAATCCTTACGTGGCTTTTGTTACCTGATAGAGGCTTTGCTTTGGGACCTTTAGATCCTTCTGCATTGTCATGGATCAAGAGTCTCAATACTGAAACTTCAAAACTCATAGACGAGTATAAAGCCGAAGTTTCTAAAATAACAGAACCAGCAACCCAATCACCCGCTTTAAAACGTCCTTTAGTAACAGACTGTCCTTCAACAGTAGGTTGCAAAACTTCTGAAAATTTTGAAACTTTTCTCAAGTCACATACTCAACCTCACCTAGCAGAGCAAAATCCCAAGCAGATACCACAGCTTCTCGTCTTTGTTTCATTTTCCATGCAGAAGGAAACTCTAAAATCCCTTGCGCAAAGTTTAAAGCAGGTTGGAGGAGCATTAGTGTTTTGTGGTCTTGTGAATGACAGCTTTAAAGATACAGGCAAAGCATTCGAAGTGTTAGGGGAAGAAGCTTTGATTGATCCTACTTTGTTCAGAGCCCATCAGGTAACTCGTGTACCTACCTTTGTTTTAAGACAAGCCCAAGATGAGTTTCCACCCTTATTATCTCAAGTTCCTTTAACATTTGATCAATTAAGCGGTAATGTAACCCTTGATTATGCACTTTCCCAATTTGCAGAAAAAGGTGAAGTCAAAGGAGCTCGCGAGCTTTTAGCACAATTAAGAGGGCAGAAATGAAGCAGTTCACTTGCTCACTATTCTTGATGTTCTTTTATCTTGTTTTCACAGATCAAAGTCTTGCAACAATGGGTGGAGAAGATGCAAACCGTGCTCAAGAAGCAACTGCAGCTGTGGGTCAAGATAATCTTCTCAATGTTCCAGATTACCAATCCGACATTCCTTCTGAAGCAAGTTTAAATGATTACCGTTCTTTGGAATCTGCTTCATCGCGGGTGTTTGCAACCCATCCTCATGCCCAGCATTTAAAGGATACGGCTGAGAAG
>JACVCA010000021.1 GCA_016742295.1 Alphaproteobacteria bacterium
GGCAAAGACTCACGAATTGCCGAAAAGTAACGAACTGTAAAGCCAGAAGCAATTAATGAAAAGTTCGCAATTAAACCAAACATAGCATAAAAACGCTTGGCTTCTGGAGTGCGAGTAATTTCATTTGCAAATTGCCAGAACAAAAGAGCAATGCCTACGCTTCCCCATAATTCAGACAATACATAAAAGGCTGAATAAGTCCAAAGACCATAGACGGGGAAAATAAATTTGAAGTTTGGATAGGCATCCTTTAAGCTTTGGATATAGGCTGGATCAGGATGAATATCATGTTGTCCAGGGTAAAAGTAAAACGCAAACAGTGCAAAAAAGATTAAAAATCCACTCACAACTGTATAAAACAATGTTTCTCTGCTTAAGATATTGGCAAGTTTTGAATACAAGATCACAAACAAAATAGAGCAAGGTAATACGACATATCCCTTTAAGAAAGGGATCACTTCTGCCCCTGCTGTAGTATGAGTTATAATGAGGGCATCTTTGGTATCCCTTAAAATTGTATAATTATAGAGAATGAAAAACATAATAAATCCCATGGGGAGGAATTTTTTCATCTCATCCCTATGAATCGGCCACAATGCAGCCCGAATCTTACTAAACTCCTGTTTTTCTTGTTTTAAAGGCTTTGTCACCATGATATTTTTCTATCCTTCCTTATTATTTATACCCAATATTAATGAATTTCAGTATTGCTAATTTACCGTTTAAATCGCTCTGAGCCCTAAGCAATTTATTCTGCACAAATCCTATTGACGTATATCTAGTCCACAAAATAATCACTTGCAAGTAGAAAATATACAAGGATAGACTTCTCAATAAAATAGCTCTCTCGTAAAGAAGAGCTTTTAATTAGAAACAGTCTTATAGAGCTTACTTTTAAGATGCACGCACTGAGGATACTTTTTTCTCTATGATATTCATAACATCTCCAGCTATGCTTTTCTCAGCTGCATTAAAACTGGCTGTACTAGATTCAGGTTCACGTAAAACGTATCCGCGTCCCCATACAGTCTCAATATAATTTTCACCATTCAATGCGTCAGCCAGCTTCTTGCGAAGCTTACAGATAAATACATCAATGATTTTAAATTCTGGCTCTTCCATACCACCATAGAGGTGATTGAGAAAAATTTCCTTTGAAAGCGTTGAGCCACGACGAATTGCAAGTAATTCAAGAATTGCATATTCACGACCTGTAAGCCGAACGAGATTGCCATCGGCTTCAACCATTTTTGTAGTCAAATTCAACGTGAGACGCCCAACCCTGATTTCAGATTGTGGATGTCCTTTTGCGCGACGAATAATTGCCCTTACCCGAGCAATAAGTTCATTCTTATTAAATGGCTTTGTAAGATAATCATCGGCCCCAAAACCAAGCCCTTTAATTTTATCGCCGATGTCCGACAATCCAGACAAAATTAATACAGGGGTTGCAACCTGAATTGCCCTCAAACGCCTTAGAATTTCATAGCCATCCATATCAGGCAGCATTAAATCCAGGATAATCAAATCATAATCATAGCGTTTGCCAATCTCAAGACCATCCTCACCAATTGCTGTCGTATCACAGATGAAACCTTCTGATTTTAGACTTAGTTGTATAGCTTTTGAGGTAGGTTCATCATCTTCAATGACCAAAACGCGCATATAATCCTCCCAATTTTTTATTATTATTTAATAATTAACACATTTTTGAAGAAATGTTAAGCTTATTTAAAAAATTAATGATACCCAATTTTTTAATGCTAATGGTTTGGTTGCAAATAAAATGTAATTTGAATATTGAAATTGCAATTTGTAAATACACTTTGCATAACATATAAAAATCGCTCTTTGTGGAAAGTCAAAAATGAGGATACTCTTTTATTTCTCAATTATAAACAAATTGCAGTAGAGTACAAATATTAATGTATGTTATGATTACAAAAATTTATATGAAATATGTCGTATTTATGAGATAAAAGAAATGACTTCTCTTATTCCTCAAAATTCATTAAATCTTTTTCATTACAATGAGCAGATAAATCCTATTCTCTTGAAGATCTGTTCAGAATTTCTAGAGTTTTTAAATTTAAATTATTTTGCTTATGGCTTTTATAATGATGGAGCCCATTTTACCGTTAGGACAAATCTCGATCTTTGTAAGCATACACTCGAACGAAATTTATTTTCAATTGATAGCCAGGTTTCTCAAGAGCGTATCCGGCAAGTTCCTCCTTATCAAATCAAAGCATTCATAAACAGCGGTGAACCTCAAGATTCACTACACCAATGTGTTTTCGATTTTAATATTTGGAATAGCCAATGTGTTATGTTGAGAAAGGAAGATTCCTTACACTGGTGGTCGTTTGGAACAGACCGAGAAAATTATAGCATTTTAAGTGACTATATTAATAAACGGGGGCTGTTTGAGAGTTTTATCAAATACTTCAACGCTGCAGCTGCTGATCTTATTTCAATAGATGAGAACTTAATGATTACACATCCTGGATATAAGATTCCTGCTTATGATCCCTCAAATGACAATGCTTCTCAACACTTACAAACCAAATTTCTCAAAGATTTAAGTACCCCCAAAAATGCCAAAATGTATTTAACTAAAAGAGAAATTGAATGCATAAATTATTTGGGTCAAGGAAAGGCAGCCAAAGAGATTGCAAGTCTGCTTAAAATATCCCCCCGAACCGTTGAGTACTACTTACAAAATGCCCGCATGAGACTCAAGTGTTCTGATCGACGTCATTTGATTAAGTTCTTTAGAAATAATTATTGTTAGGAAAATTGCATCTCGCAATGCTTTTCCTCAAACTCTTTGTTTTCTAGTTCATGCTGCAAATGATTTTCAGCATAAAGCTCTTTTTGAGAATTGAGGGGAGAAGGGGCTGGGGAGCTTAAATCGTTTAATTCAGTAAATCTCTCCCTAGTTCTAAGTTTGTAATTTGCTTTAAAGGCCTGATGCATACCAAATGTTGTTACGTGATTAAGCAAATAATACCCTAACTTGGTCTTATTATCTTCATAAAAAATTCCTACTAATGATAATCTTCAGGCTATAAAAGGTGGTCATAGTTAAAAGGTACATTTCCTTATTACCTTCATTTAGGAGGAATAATTTCTCCTTGAAAAGTAAACAGTAGGATAGAAAAAAAGATATATCCAACAAGAAATAAACAGGGAACTAGGGCTTCATTTAAAGTAAGTGAAGTTTTATTTTTATGACGCTCTGTTCCTTGGATGCTTTGCGTAAATATCTTTGCCGGTAAGTATTTTTCAAATTCTATAAGAAAAAAATTTCTAAGATCAACTGATTTTTTTACAAAAGTAAGCGATCTTAGCCATAAAGCTGCTAGTAAAAAACCCAACCCTAATAAAGTCCAGACCAGAGTAGGTTTATGCTGTTGAGTCAATTCTTTTGCGCTAATTAAATAAGCAATGGCTGAAATAATTAAGGAGTTGGCTGTCATCCAAAAAGTATTGGCCAGTTCCCTCACTTCATTTATTTTATTAAGAGACTCTACAAGCATTTTATACTGTTCAAAAGCTACATCCGCTTGTTTTTCATTGGATATTTTGATAAGTTCTTTAAAATCACGCTGTCGATTTTTCATAATATTTCTTATCCTTTAATTAAAATATTTAAGATAGGCTGTATCATTAAACAGCTTTTAATTTTTTAAGTTGATAAACCCACTCTTCTCTCGTTAATCTAATTTTGTAAGAGAATCTTATCCCTTGGTTACATATAATTTTCTTTTTCATTTTGAAATTGCTCTTGTATAGATTTAAGGTCATCCTTTTCTAGGTATTTTTTAGCAAGGGAAAAAATTTCTTTTTCTTCGCTTTTCACATGATTTAAAATCATATCTCTCAAAACTTTAATCTTAGCATTCCATTTCTCTGCTGGTAGATCATCCTTTTCTAGCTGCTCTATTATTGTTTCTGCAGCATGGTGTTCTTCATCTGCCTTAAGTATAATATCCTTAATTTTCTTATGTTGTTTTAAAGCCTCATAAAATGTCGCATCTTCTCCTTGGTTATGAGCTTTAATCTCCTTACAAAAGGTCTGAAATAACTTCTGCTGTTTCTGATGGGCAGTCGGATGATCAATAATCTCATCAAGTAAGGATTCAACTTTTCGATGATCTTGTTTCAATAAATCAAATATAGACATTTCATCCTCCATTTATAAACTACATCTTCATACATTAATGGCCTTTTAAAGAAATAAACCTTTGTTAAAAAGAAAAATCATAGAGAGATCTTTTTGCTTAATAACGTTCACATCACCTTACCGCTTTTAGAGAAGCTAAAAGCTTCAAAAGCCTTAGACTGCTCTCATAGGACTCTTAAGTAATTCCTTATAGAAGTCTTTTAAATATACAAAGCAGATAGACTCCCGAAGCTCCCACAAGAGTATATATGGTCCTTGACAGTGCTGTCATAGGGCCAAATAGCTGACCTACCAAATCAACTCCTTGCAAGCCTATAAATCCCCAATTTAAGGCTCCAATGATTGTAAATATAAGGGCAATAATACGCAGATAATCCACAAAAGTCATAGTTTCCCAGTTGTTTTGATCTATCATGACATTCTCCTAAGTTAGGTAAGAAAGGTATGAAAATAAGAAAAGTATGAAAACCAGAATGAACTAGCTCTCATACCCTCCTTACACTCTAAGATTTGCTAAAGCTTTTCTTTGTCTCTCGCATTTCACTCTGCTCGGGATCCATAATCTTCAACATTGTCCTTATCCTCATTACTTTTGAATTTATCCATAAGACTTGAAAGCTTCTGCTCAATAGTTTCTTTAGCCTCACCATATTTCTCCTGGAGATAACCAACTGCTTCTTGAAAACCACCTTTCATCTTATCTAAATCTTGATCACTCAAATCTCCCCATGTTTCTTTCAGGCTCCCTTTCAGCTGTTCCCACTTGCCTTTAAATTCATCCGTGTTCATAATCCTCTCCTTTATAGGGGCTTTTCTATTTGTCTGTCTTTTATGATTGTCAGCTTTAATTTTCTCAGCTATGCAAGTGGTACCAATAGTATTGTTTTGAAAGGTTACACGATAGTCTTCATGTACATTTAATCTTTTACATGTATCATTTCCTATTCCCATCCAATTGGTATCCCCTTGAATACTGAAATAGTCTTTAAAACTTACATGCTTTGGTTCAACTTTGAGTAAAATGTAGCTCTCAGGCTTAATGTTATAACGAGATAAACGTACTGATTCAGTAGCAGCACCCTCTGGAATCAGTTTTATATTTAATGCTTTCTTATTCTCATTAACCACTCTTAATTCACCAGCAGTTAAAGGAATAGCTGCAACTACTGCTGCTAAAGCTGTTGCATGTAAAAGATCCGATATTCTCATAATAGCCTCCAGGTTAAAATACTTTTATTTATACTGAAGTAATGTTGTATTTAACTGACAAAAAGGTATTTATGGCAAGTTGAAACGAGCAAAGCTTATCAACCGAGGGTAATTTAGGAGCCATAGACGCTACAATTAATATGACCCTGTTTGCAAAAATTACTCAGTATCCCACTCAAATTAACTTTGACATCTCTTCCTTATTGCTCTTAAACCAACATTTAGAATTTTTTAATAATATGGCTTCAAGGGCCCTATCATAATGGATCGGTCCGTGTTTCGGAGTGAAGACCATTTTAATAAGTTAATGCCAGCGCGCTTTAGCAGGCTTAAAAGCTGCCAGATAAATTGTATCTTTATTTTCTAATTTTACAGTTCTTAACCTCCGCTCAAGCGTCTCCGCTAACAAGAAATTTTCATCTTCTGTATTGCAATCCAAATACTGTTTATGGTTAAATTTTCTCCTTCCTTTTATACAGTAATATAATTTGACTAATTTAAAGTATAATTCATATGTTATTCATGTTGAATAAATTATAATTTGTTGAGTAGCATCTAAAACTGGGCCCTTCATCGCAGTCAGGTTTATTACAAACCGCCTTTGAAATTAGATGATACTCTGCTTGCAAATGAAAGGGCTGATCTCTATCGTCCATACCCCATGTATGGCTAACGTCTTCAGAAATATTAAAGTCATTAGTAATGAACTCTAGCAAACGTGGGAAGAAAGATAACTTTTCTCACATGCTCGCAGATCTAACAACAGTAAACAGAATGGAGGAAAACTCTCTTAGATTATAAGCATAATGCTCCCTTCAGTGAGAGGTAGTGCCCCCAACTCTCAATATTTCAATAGAACTTAAAAGAGATATTAACTTTTATTTAATCTTTCTTTTTTACACTTATGATAATCAGTCAATATTGATTGAGAAATCCTATTTAAATAAAACAAGGAGTTTCATTCATGAAAAAATTAAACAATAACCTATTTACAGCATTGTCTCTTGTGCTTCTTAGCACTGTCTTCTCTGAAGAAGGTTTATCTCAACAGTACGATGGCTTTAAGGCCAGAGGGGGAGATATTACATGTGATGGCATTACAGCAGATGATGCAGATACAGCAAAAGCCTGCGTAGCCAAGCTTATAAAGAGCAACCCTAATCTTGATATTGTCTATGAATTTGTGCAAAATCATAATAGCGGTAAGCATCTTAGCGAAATGAGTACTTGCAAAGATGATAAGAAGCTCAGAGGCTCTTTCTTCCCTCAGAAAAAAACTGATTTTAGAGCAGTTTTTGAGGGAGCAAGTGTAAAATCATGCACCTATAATGCTCAACATCTAAGTTATAATTGCTTAGTTTCAGTTGGAGGCGAAACTTGTAAAGCCTTGGCAGCAAATGGTGATGGAACATTTCAAGGTGGCGAACCCGGTAAATACGACATCCTTTTCTCTGTAGACCCTACTACAGGTGATGTAAGAAGTGTTTTCCCGGGCGGCAACATCTAAACGCCCTGATTTAAATAAGGGAGATTCTTTCTCCCTTATTTTTTAAAAACCTTTGGTGTCAAGGGTAAATCGAGATCAATAGCATATAAGGCTGCTTGCTCAGGATCTCTCTTGAAAGGGGCCTTACCTTCTTGATAATTTCTTGAAATCTCTCTTCTAACGTCTGGTACCAATAAAGAGAAATTTTTAAGGTGTACGATATAATCCTCTCGCTCGTTTACTCTCTCTCCACACAGAATAGTCTGTATTAATTTATAAAAATTTGTATAGTCCTTTTCTACTTTCTTGTCACCCAAGGCATAAAGTAAATTAAGAGTCTTAACGCAATTTTCAAATCTATTGCCGGCTACTTCAAGGTTGTCTTTTGCAATAAACTCTTGATACTCTTCAAAATGAGAATAAACTTTACGTAACTGAGAAATACTTTTTTTTGTATTACGCTCCCACTTTGAAACTAAATTTGAAAACTCTGTAATAGGAGTATTATTGATTGTATCGGCAATACTCTCAATATTATCAGAAATGAAAAAACCTTTATTATTCATTAGAGCCTCCGCCACTCGCTTTGAGGTGTACATAAAATTTCTAAAATCCTGTCCCTGTAGATAAGAGGCAGTCTGAATCAAAATTTCATTAGGAACCTCATTAAAAAATGCAGAATCTTCAGTTAAAGGCGCCTTATTCGCGTGAACAGAAGAGGAAGATGGAAACAGCTTTTCTTCCGCTTGGTCCGTGCTATACCCCTCCTGCGCCAGACAATTTAAAATAAAAGCAAACACTACTGTGGTTTTTATTAATTTTTTCATGACTTTATTTTCTCCTTATTTTTTAGCATTTATCTTATAGTTCATTCTCAATAAAATTGCACCATTCAAACTTACTCTTATTAATTTTTTAAATCAGTATCGGTAATTGTTTGCTATAATAACCACATAATTTTGCCTTTATCAAGGCTATGTGGGGTTAGTAAGAGGATATTAGGTTTAATTCAGGTTAGATCTTGCCCTATGTTATAAAACTCAAAAGAATAATCATCAGTAATAGTTCCTTTACTAACACTAAAAAATACTAACACTACAGCTGCTAAAGCTGATCTTAAATAACTTCACAGTACCTTAACAATTTCTTCGCATACTTTTTTAGCGTCACCGAACAACATCAAGGAATTATCCTGATAGAAGAGCTGATTATCCACTCCAGCATAACCAGGTGCCATTGAACGTTTGATAAACAAAACTGTTTTAGCCTTTTCAACATTTAAAATCGGCATACCATAAATTGGACTGCCAGTATCAGTTTTAGCAGCAGGGTTAGTCACGTCATTAGCACCAATTACAAATGCAACATCTGTGGAAGAAAAATCACGATTAATATCTTCCAATTCAAGAACATCGTCATACGGAACATTGGCTTCAGCCAGCAAGACATTCATATGTCCAGGCATTCGACCAGCCACAGGGTGAATTGCATAGCGAACTTTAACCCCAGCCTTCTTAAGTATGTCAGCCATTTCTTTTAAAGAATGTTGAGCCTGAGCAACCGCCATACCGTACCCAGGGACAATAATTACTGATTGTGCGTTCTTTAAGATAAATGCTGCATCTTCAGCACTCCCTGCCTTTACCGGTTGCGCTTCAATGTCAGTATCATCATTGGCAGTAATGCCGGCTTTATTACCAAATCCGCCTAAAATTACATTAAAGATGGAACGGTTCATACCTTTGCACATAATATAACTGAGGATTGCGCCCGATGATCCGACAAGAGCCCCTGTCACAATTAACATATTGTTCTCTAATGTAAATCCAATCCCTGCCGCAGCCCAGCCAGAATAAGAATTTAACATAGAGATAATAACCGGCATATCAGCGCCCCCAATAGGTAAGATTAAAAGGAAACCCAATCCCAAAGATATTAATACAAGCAAAACGAAGGCCACATAAGATTCAAGACTTACAAAAATAAACCCGATGAACATAAGACTAAGGAATAGAGCAACATTCAGCCAGTGTTGGAAGGAAAATGATAAAGGTTTGCCAGCAATAAGGCCTTGTAATTTCATGAAGGCAACGACAGAGCCTGTAAAGGTAATTGCTCCAATGCTAGCACCTAATGCCATTTCAATGAGACTAATTAACTTGATGTCACCTTGATATCCGATTCCAAAAACATCAGGTTGACACAAAGCTGCTGCTGCCACAAAGACAGCCGCTAAACCTACTAAGCTGTGAAAGGCTGCCACTAACTGCGGTAGAGCAGTCATTTCAATCCGACGTGCGATTACAGTTCCTGTAATCCCTCCTAAGACTAAACCAATAATAATGAGGCCATAGGATTCAACGGTTGGGGAGCATATGGCTGTCACTATAGCAATTCCCATTCCCAAAATACCATATAGATTTCCACGGCGAGAGGTTTGTGCTGAAGAAAGCCCCCTAAGGGCCATAATAAAGCAAACTGAGGCTAGGAGATAAGTAAACGCTGAGAGATTTTCATCCACGATTAAGTCTCCTATTTCTTTTTATTGAACATGTGCAACATCCGTTGCGTGACTACGAAACCACCGAAAATATTGACTGCAGCTAAAGTTACCGCAAGAAATCCCATCACTTTAGCAAAACCAAACCAAGGTAATCCAGCTGAGATCAATCCTCCTACGATGATTACGCTTGAAATGGCATTCGTGACTGCCATTAAAGGAGAATGCAGCGCAGGCGTAACCCGCCAAACAACGTAATAGCCTATGAATACAGAAAGTATAAGAATAGTCAGCCCCATCATCAAAGGAGAAGAAGCTCCTGCCGCATTTTCACTGGCTGCAAGTGCAAGCTGTTGAGCTAGAACTTGGACATTTTTAGCATTGGTTGCTACATCAAGAGCCTGTTCGCTCAAGGTTTGGGCAGCTTCTAGAAGACTTTCAGTGTCCATTTTGGCCTCTTAATTTTTGAAAGTGTTATGAATAATTTTCCCGCCATAGGTGAGAAGAGTCGAACTGATAATTTCATCTTCCCGATTTATTTGAAGTTTGGTCCCTGAAGAATCAAGCAATAGCTTTAGAAAACTTAAGATATTTCGTGCATAAAGCTCACTTGCATCTGTTGCAATACGCCTTAAAGTATTTGTATGTGCAATAATCTTTACCTGATGTTTAATGATAACTTTTCCAGGCTCAGTCAGGGCACAATTACCCCCTGCAACGGCTGCAAGATCAACAATCACCGAACCTGGTTTCATATCCTTAACCATAGCTTCAGTAATCAAAATAGGGGAAGGTTTACCTGGTATAAGGGCGGTAGTAATCACAATATCGTTTTTTTTCACATGCTCATGAATTTTTTCAGCCTGCAGTTTTTGATATTGTTTGGTGGTTTCTTTTGCGTAGCCACCTTTAGTTTCGCTGTCTTCAATAGACTCAACCTCAACAAAAGTCGCACCTAAACTTTCTACTTGTTCTTTTGCAGCTTTACGGACATCAAATGCCGAGACAACCGCCCCCAAACGTCGTGCTGTCGCAATGGCTTGTAAACCTGCTACACCTGCCCCTAAAACAAGGACGCGGGTTGGTGGAATTGTTCCTGCTGCCGTCATCATCATGGGAAACACATGACTATATTCTGCAGCTGCTTCAATTACAGCACGGTAACCTGCAAGATTACTTTGGGATGACAAGACATCCATGGTCTGTGCACGGGTAATACGGGGGACAAGTTCAATTGAAAAGGCATTCACCCCTTGTTTGGCATATAAGGGAATCGTATGAAGATTAATTAGGGGGTTTAACATACCAATCAAGTGGCATCCTTCAGGAAATGCGCTTAACTCTTCAGCCTTATCATCTGGCATCAGAGGGCCTTGAACCGTAAGGACAACATTTGCGATTTTCAGAGCAGTGGTAGCATCTTTTGCAAGCTCAGCACCTGCATCTTTATAAGCATCATTAGAAAAATGTGCTGCAAGACCTGCATCTTTTTCAATCACAACCTTAAGACCCATCTCGAGCATCTTTCTAGTTGTTTCTGGCGTTGCAGCCACGCGACTCTCATCCGCATGCTTTTCTCTTAAAACAGCTATACGCAACATCGAAATAAGGTCCTTTTTCCATTGATCTATTTTCAGTTCATGTAGCACACTCTCTTAGCTTTGGCGAGTAATTATAAAGGGCAAAGTTTAAGTTGAGTTTTTAAAAATGATAGGGAGAGTTAAAGGAGTGAGCTTTCAACCTCACTCTCTCTTCGGTTCCAACGGACTAAAAGTATTATTTACTAAGTTAATAGATATTAATCATCTGCTCCAACCTCCAAAGGATTTTGAGACATTTGAAAGCTTGCAGTTAGTGTCCGTCGGAAACCTTGAATCACTTGCCCCACTTCATCTTCACTGGTTCCTAATGCTTGCAGGACTGAAGCTGCTAATTGTAAACTTGGCTCGAGGTTCTCCGGCATAATGACGTTCACTCCAGCTTTTACAAACTTATGCTTATGTTCTTCGTCAAGAAGACGAGCACAAACGTGCACTTCTTTAAAATTACGCTTCACCATAAGAGAGGTTTTTAATGTAATAAGGGGTTTATTAAGGGCAACCACTACAACTTTTGCGCGTTCAGCACCAATGGCACGCATAACATTTAAACTACGCGCGTCCCCATAAAAAACAGGTAAACCATTTGTTCGACCTTCGTGCACTCTAGCCATATCATTGTCAATTGCAACATAAGGCACCATACGCTCAGTCAGCATACGCGCCACCATCTGACCTACCCGGCCAAAACCTGCGATAATAACATGCTTGCGCAAATCACCTATCTCTGCCATTGCACTTTCAGTAGTGGTTTTTGCTTCTTGCGCTGTCGTATGATCTTCAATATATTTTCCAAGCATGTCGAGAAGTGGGGTAAGTCCCATAGAGATAATCACTACCGTGAAGAGAATTTGACCAACCTCGGGCGACACAAGTTGATTTTGAATTGCAGGGCCCATCAGCACAAACACAAACTCCCCCCCACTTGCTAAAAGTAGAGCTGTACGCAAAGAAGTCGTGAGAGGAAGAGTAAAAATGATGCATAGGAACATTACAATCAAAATTTTACACACCAAAAGTCCTATAACCATACTGGTGACCATCAAGAAATGCGAAGATACATAAGAAAGATCAATCGACATACCAACTGTCATAAAAAATAATCCAAGGAGTAAACCATGAAATGGCTCGATATCCGCTTCAACTTGATGACGATATTCTGTCTCGGAAAGCAAAAGTCCTGCTAAGAATGCGCCTAATTCAAGCGAAAGCCCGGCTGAAGCTGTTATTACACTGGTGGTTAAGACAACAAGCAACGACATAGCAACAAACAATTCTGGATTTCCCAGAGTTGCAATAGCTTTATAAACGGGCCGTAAAATAATGCGTGCCGCTGCAATAATAAACACCAGCACCAAACCCGCTTTAAGAGCTGCATGACCAAGTTCATGCCATATATTACTCTCTTCAACACCACAAGTTGTAATAAGTACTAAAAGAATAACCACCACCAAGTCTTGAAATAGCAAGACTGAGAAAGAGACGCGACCAAAACGGGCAGCAAGCTCTCCCTTCTCAGTTAAAATTTGTAAGCATACGGCTGTGGAAGACAAGGCAAGAACGCTGCCGATAAGAAAGGCAGCTTCAAGATTTTGTCCAAAGCACATATAAGCCACACATCCAATAGCGCAAGCTGTAAGAACAACCTGTGAAATACCTAATCCGAACACATATCGTTTTAAAAACTGTAATCGTTTTAAAGGAAGCTTTAAGCCAATAGAAAATAGCAAGAACACAACGCCGAACTCACCAATAATCTTTGTTTCTTCAACATTACTAATAAATTTTAGGGCATAGGGCCCGATTAAGATCCCTGCTATTAAATAACCAATCACGGGGCTAATTCTTAACCAGCGAAAGGTAGAAACCACAACCACAGCTGAAAGGAGAAAAATTAAAACATCATTTAAATGGCCAAAATGCTCCACTATTATATTTATCCTTAAAATTTGGGAACTAAAGTAGCTG
>JACVCA010000300.1 GCA_016742295.1 Alphaproteobacteria bacterium
TTTACAGACTGGGCAAAAGTCTGTTTTAGAGAGCCCTAAAAGACTCGAAGAAATTAAAGTCAGCTATGAAAAAATGACAGAAATGAGTGTTTTAGGTAATATAGCCAGTGACTATTATTATGAAAGATGTAGTCAAGTTGCTGGCAGGAAGATGTCGGTGACAACGGATTTCCAAGAATGTGAAGAGCTGGGGGGAAATGATAAAAAAACCCAAGAAAACTTTTGTAAAAATTATTTCTCAGGGCTTATTAATTATTACAAAGATGGACATTTAAATTCACATATAAGCACTAACCAACTTGAGGAAAGAACAATTCAATTATTAAAGGAACGTGATTTTGAACGCGTCAAGCAGGCTTTTATAGAAATGTTTACATATGGGAAGGACAATCCATGTAATATTATAAGTCATTAAGTCAAATTTTTTATCTAACCTTAAATTGCTAGCCTTAGGGATAAGCGCGATATTTAAACCAACAATAAAATCTCAATTATCCATAAGGCAACAGCAACCGTGCTCGGGTCTTTGCTAAAAATGCATCCCGAGAATCACCCCCAGGAACCTTGGGACCTTGCCAACAGTTTAAAGTCCAAGTGTACATATCAAGATCTTTCATCCGCATAAACCATTGCAATTGATCAAGCCAAAAATCCGCAAGTGGTTTTGCCTGACGGTAGCCTGTAATAAACCAGTCTAGAAATTCTATGCGCTGAGGATGACCACTAAATGCCAGCATGGCGCGAGCTATATCTGCCATAAACCAATGATAAACAGGCTCATCAAAATCAATAATAGAAGCCGTTTTCCCATCCCAAAAAATATTCCCGGGCCTAAAATCAGCATGAGTAAGGCCAAAGCTGTCATCTTGCAGAGGTAAGGTTTGTAACCACTGATCAACCGCTCGATAAACAGCCTGAAGCTCGGGTTCGACAGTACCCATGCGATCGGTAATTTCCTTCCACAAATCTTGCCAAGTCAAAAATCTTAGAGATGACGGAGGCCGATAATTTTTTGCAGCCTGATGTAACTGGCCTAAACTGTACCCCCAAGTTTCATATACTTGCTTTTGTGTATGGTTAACCCCCATTGCTTGGCCGGGAACCTCTTGCACAACTGTAGCTAAATAATCCTGACCTTCGAGAGAAAGTTTTTCGATATATATGCCTGCTTTTGAAGCGATAGGCTTGCAAACTTCACAACCTTGCTCTGAGAAATGTTTTAAATAGTCGGTCGCAGCTTCAACCTCGCTTAAACTTCTTAAACTTGCATTTGTCAGGCGGAGGTACCTACCCTCACCTTTGTTTTCAAAACGGTACACCACATTAATACCAAGGTTAATAAACCTTAATGAATGAGGGTCATGTGCCCACAATCGTACGGCAAGAGAAGCAAGAGCGTTATGGTCAAGTTGACTTTGGATTTGATCCCACATGATCTGGTTCGTTTCATGCTTTATAAAATTGACGCCTAAGAATCAAAGCCCAAAGTGGTCGGTGATGTATTGCACTCAAGGCGATCGACAGATAGGATCTTACATAAAAAGATGTTTGTTTTATACATTGAGCAGCCTTTCAAAAAAACTAGCAATTTTCGTAAAATATATAATATTCATGCATTAATTACCTTGATAAAACAACTCATATT